>DATAJP010000003.1:0-304166 GCA_036262055.1 Ignavibacteria bacterium | reverse complement strand
TCAGCACGATTAACTTTGCCGGAGGGATAAGATTGTTTTTTATCTTCGACGCATTTTAAAAAATCTTCAGAGGTCTGATATCCATACTGATAAAAACTTTTAACGGAATCAAAATTTTCTATGTAATCTTTATATAGTGCATTTAAACCGGGAACCTTATCAATATTTAATATCATTCAGGATATCAGTTAAATTAAATTAATAATGAGAAATTACCTAATTAAAAAGAAAGTTGAAATTTAGAAAGGAAAGATTGGTTTAAAGAGAGGACAGGCAGGAATGCCTGTCCTACTGAATTATTAGTTAAGGAATCATGACAGCACAGGCTATTACGGTAGTCCATAATCCGTTTTTATCGCCTTCTGCTGACTGTGTTACGTTGAAAGTTTTAAAAATTTTTCCGCTCGATTTATAAACATTCTCTCTTTCATTCCATGCCGTTTCCGGATTAAATTCAACTCCTAAAGTTGTTGCAAGCATTGTCGCAGCTAAGTCTTCGGCATATTCACCTGAAATTTTTTCAGGCTCACCGAAAGGATGATGTTCGGATATATATCCGTAATGCGAATCATCCGAAGGAAGCGCGACTCCTATAGAAGAAGCAATAAGACGATTCGGTTCGTTGGTAAAATTTCTTGCCATAACGCAAAATGTGATAGAGCCGGGGGTTAATTCCGCAACTCCCTGCTCTTTAGTTAAGCGCTTGCATCCTGCGGGATAGATACTTGAAACCATTACGAGGTTGCATTTTTCTATTCCGGCGTTTCGCAGCGCCAATTCAAACGACTGTAAATAATCTTTGTGTCTTCCGACCCCCTTTGTAAAAAAGATTTTGGTTGGTTTAAACAATTTTATTGCTCCTTAGGTGATTTTTTTATTTTTACAAAATTTCTTTTTCCCCTCTGAATTATAAAATCATCAGGAAAACTTTCGTCTATTATTAATTTAATGTCAGAAACTTTTTTCTGGTCAATCTGAATTGCTCCCTGCTCAATCATTCTTCGTGATTCTGAAAGTGATGATGTCAAGGCAGTTTCAACAAGAAGTTCAGATAAAGATTTATTTGAAACTTTTAATTCAAACACAGGCATATCATCAGGAAGTTCCTTTTTGACAAATATTCTGTCAAATTCATCAACTGCATTTTGTGCAGTTTGTTCGTCATAGTATAACTTAACCAGTTCAAATCCCAAACGGCGTTTTAAATCGCGCGGATTATTATTTGAATCCTCAAGTTTTAATTTAATCTGTTCAAGTTCAGATAACGGGAGTTTTGTTCCAAGCTGATAATATTTATAAATAAGAACATCAGGTATCGACATTGCCTTACCGAAAATTTCCTTAGGCGAATCGGTAATGCCTATTGCATTGTTCAGAGATTTGCTCATCTTTTCACTTCCGTCGGTTCCTTCAAGAAGCGGCATTGTGATTACCACTTGCGGTTCCATGTTGAAGCGTTTCTGCATGTCACGTCCGACAAGATTATTAAACCGTTGGTCCGTTCCGCCAAGCTCAACATCGGCTTTGATTGCATACGAATCATATCCCTGCATTATCGGATACAACAATTCATGCATTGAAATTTCCTGCTGTTCTTTTATTCTGTTAGTAAAATCATCCCTCTCGAGAATTCTTTGCACTGTGAATTTTCCTAAAATACCGATTAAATCAATCAGTGACAATTTACTCAACCATTCGGAATTATAGACTATCGTTGTTTTATCTTTTTGTAAAATTCTTGATGCCTGCTCAAAATATGTCTTGCCGTTTTCAACAGCTTCTTCGAATGTAAGCTGCGGGCGGGCTTTTTTTCTTCCTGTGGGGTCACCAATCATTGCAGTGAAATCACCGATAATCAGAATCGCCTGATGACCAAGTTCCTGAAACTGGCGAAGCTTGTTCAGAACAACCCCATGGCCTATATGCAAATCAGGTTTTGAAGGATCGCATCCAAGTTTGATGTTGAGAGGTTTATTTTCCTTAATCGACTTCTTAATTTTGGCTATAAGCTCTTCTTCGGGAATGATGTCAACCGCACCGCTTTTGATTATGTCTAACTGCTCATTTAATGATGGAAACTTGCTCATTTAAATTTTTTATCCGCCTCTCTGAATGCTTCTTTCAACCTCACGTTTTTTAATTGATTCACGTTTATCAAAAACTTTTTTGCCTCTTGCAATTCCAAGCTCAACCTTCACAAGTGAATCTTTCAAATATAATTTTAATGGAATTAAGGTCAATCCTTTTTCTTCCAGAGATTTTTTGATTTTCTTAATCTGGTATTTGTGCAATAAAAGTTTCCGTGCTCTTACGGGGTCGTGATTGTTCACGTTTCCGAATTTATACGGGCTGATATTACAATTAAGAAGGTAAAGTTCGTTCTTCATTAACTTAGCATAAGCATCCTGTAAATTTGCTTTACCTTCTCTTAAAGATTTTACTTCCGTTCCGTTCAATACGAGACCGGCTTCAAATTTTTCAAGAATTTCGTAAAGAAAATTTGCCTTTCTGTTGGTAACAATTATCTTAACTTTGTCGTTATCACTCAATATTTAATCAAACTTTGTAAAAATATTTATATTTGAAAGTAAAATCAATTTAGAAACTATTATGAAAGTCATTCAACTTCCTGTTAATCCTTTCCAAATGAACTGTTATATTTACTATGATGAGAATACAGGGGAAGGAATTATCATAGACCCTGCCGTTTATTTTCCTGAAGAAAAAGAAGAGCTTAAAAAGATATTGGAAAAAGAAAAGATCAAAATCACGAAAATCATCAATACACACGGGCATCTTGACCACATTCTTGGCAATAAATTCAGCAAGGAGCTATTTAATGTCGAGCTAACCGGACATAAAGATGACGAGCTTATGATTAAAAATTCGGTAACGCAGGGCAAAATGTATGGTGTGGAGGTCGAGGAATCCCCTGCTTTTGACAGCTATCTCGCTGAAGGCGATGATTTGAAAGTTGCGAATGCGAGTTTAAGAATAATCCATACTCCCGGGCATTCACCGGGAAGCATCTGCCTCATCGATGACAAAAATAAACTGGTTTTCTGCGGTGACGTAATATTTAAGGAATCAATCGGAAGGACTGACCTTCCGGGAGGTGACTACAACACATTGATTGATTCAATAAAGAATAAATTATTTAAAGAAGTAACCGATGAATACCAATTACTGCCCGGTCATATGGAAACAACTGATGTTGGATATGAAAAGATGAATAATCCTTTTCTAAAATAAACCTAATTTACGGGTTTGAATGAATCCGTTATCTGTTTAATTTCGGTCTCAGTATCATAATTATAAGAACCATTCGGTGTTATGAACCTTAATACATAAGCATAATTTGTACCGTCGGAGTTCTTTGTCCTGTAATAATAAATTGTCTCTGTAAATTCATTGTCCTTATATACTGCCATCTTGCCGTCATAACTGCCGTTATCGAAGCTTTTATAATCTCCCGAACGAGGAGGAATTTTCAGTGTGAAATCCTTTTCAAAAGTATAAACCAAATCGTCAAGCTCTTTAATTGCATTAACCTTAAATGCAAGAAGCATCAATGCATTTTTGCTGTCTTTTCTGTTAATGGAATAAGAGATTGCATCTTTCTGAGAAGTTTCTTCGGTTTTTTGCCTGTCCCAGCCGGAAGGGATATAAACAGTAAACTTAAATTCATTATCATTAATTTGGTCTGCGTGAACAAAACTAATTGATAAAAGAAATATTAAGACACTTAATAATATTTTTTTCATAAATTATATTTAGGGTAATAAAGATTTTATTCGTTGATATTCTTGTGTATTCAAACCCTTTGTAGGGTCAGCATTTATTTTTAAATCTCTAAGCTGTGTGCTTACGTTGGTAATTCTATCCTGGGGAAGAGGATGCGTTGAAAGCAAGCGTTCCAAGTCCCCGGGTGTAGTTCCCTTTTGCCGCTGTTCTTCTCTGATTTTATCGAAAAAGAAAGTTATCGAACCGGGATACCA
Organism: Ignavibacteria bacterium; assembly: GCA_036262055.1. Lineage (NCBI taxonomy): Bacteria > Pseudomonadati > Ignavibacteriota > Ignavibacteria > Ignavibacteria bacterium. The sequence goes on along the minus strand of DATAJP010000003.1, from coordinate 300,168 downwards.
TTGTGTTGCTGTTAAATACCTTATAGAGTAATTATCAGCTTCAAGCTCATCGGAACGGCTGTTAGCAAGAAACCCAAGTCCGACAAATAAGTTCGCTGCAATCTCAGCAAATATATTCGGGTTGCTTCCAAGTACTAAACCTAAAATTGCATTTACACCGTAATAAGAAGTCAATCTTTGCGTCATGTGACGTCTTTCCGCGTGAGCTATTTCATGACCAATAACTCCTGCAAGAGCAGCTTCGTTATCGAGAAATTTTATCAGACCGGTATAAACATATATAAACCCGCCGGGTGTGCAAAATGCATTTACAATCGTATCGTTTACTACAGTAAACTGATATGGAAAAGTATTCTCATACTGAATAAAATTTGAATTTGTAAGAATGGTCTTTCCAATCCTGGTTACATAATCATTAACTTCGGGTCGCCCCTGAAGCATCGGGAATTGTCTTGGGTCTGCTTTTATCTGCCGGTCAATGTCTTTTCCTATTGCCACATCGTCGGACTCAGAAAATATATTGGCTCCGCAGCTGTAAAAAACCGAAATACTTGTTAATAATAAAACCGAAAATACTACACTGTAAAATAACTTCTTATTTTTCATATAAATATCCCCGTATTATCATTAAAAATTTAAACAAATTTATCGCTTAAATGTTCCGCAAAAATGCTTCCTAATTGCCTTTAAATACAGCTTTTCGTTTTTCTAAAAATGCATTTAGACCTTCTTTATAGTCATATGTTTCACCTCCAATATTCTGATATTCAGCTTCAAGTTCGAGTATATCGTCTAATGTTGACTGAAATGATTTATTTAGCAAGGATTTAATCATTCCGATTGCCTTGGTCGGCTTACTTGCGAAATTTTTGCAGGTAATATCGAGTAATTTGTTTAAAACTATTTGATTGCTTACGACCTTGTTAACAAGTCCTATATTAAATGCTTCTTTTGCAGTTACTTTATCTGCATTTACGCACATTTCAAATGCTTTGGCATAACCGACAAGACGTGGTAGAGTAAAGCTTGAGCCTGAATCAGGAACAAGACCGATATTAATAAAAATCTCAATCATAGTGGCACTTTCAACCGCAATTCTATAGTCGCATGCCAAGGCAAGAGAGAGCCCTGCACCTGCAGCAACACCATTAATTCCGCATATAACCGGCTTTGGTAAGGAAGTAATTTGCCTAACAAGTGGATTGTATTTTTTCTGAAGAGCTTCTTTGAACGTAGAATTTCTTGAAGCAAAATCTTTCAAATCCTGACCTGAACAAAAAGCTTTTCCCTCTCCTGTTATCGATACACATCTTATTTCAGAATTTTCTGCGGCAGTTTTGAAAGCATCCTGAAGCTCGTAAAGCATTTCTTCATTGAATGCATTATAAACTTCGGGACGATTGAGCTTTATTTTATAAACGTTTTTATCTAAATCTGCTTTTATGAATTTGTACATTATTTTGTTTAATTATTTTGGTCGATGAAAACAGAGTTTAATGCCTTATCAATTCTTGATGCGCATTCTTTTAAGTGAAACTCATCATAAATGCTGTTAGAACGCTTTGAGGCAATTTCACGCTTTAGGTTATTTAAATCATAATATGCGAGCGAGCGAGCTTCCTCAGGAGTACCGTAATACGGAGATAATACAAGCGCAATTAAAATATCAAGATGTGCTTTTTGGAGATTTTTTCTTGTCGATGAAAAACCTTCATTATTTTTAAGCTCAGACCATACATTTGTCTTTATATAATCAAACATTGTTGAAAGAGGCAGCGAGTTTGAACTGACTTTTTCCTGCTGAAGCATTCTGCCTGTCAAAATATTATTATAAAATCTTTGGAGATAAAACTTTTGATAGCTTAAGATTATTTCGTTTATTGGAATATCAAGACGGCTTTGTCCTTCCCAAACTGTTGCGGTGTTCGGCTGGAGCAACTGCAAAAATTCCGGAGAGAAATTCAGATGCCTATCAGCATGGAATAGATATTCATTTACTAATTCAAGCGCCTGCATTTGTTCCTGAGAACCAACCGGTTGGTATGGGTACTTTGTTCCCATAAAGTCACCGCTTTTCATTCTTGTTACATATGCACCTCCGACATATTTTGCTGCGTAACCAACACTTGATAGATAATCAAACAACACACCTCTGAAAACCCTTGAAAGCTGAATGAAACTTCTGTCATATTGCGGATAATGATTCTGAATTTTCTTTAAAAGGTCTTCGCTTATGATAATTTTTTCTTTTGCATATTCTAAGGGTGAATTTCCTAAGTCGAATTGTTGTGTCAGAGGGTCTAAGCTTGTCGGTCCGAAAGCGTCATAAACATCTTCATCCGTTCCATAAACATTAAGCGGGTCTTGTGATTTTGAAGCAACAGCAAGAAGAAACGGCACCTCATCATTTGGATTTTTTATATCAGGAAAAATTTTATACCCGTATTCGATAGCGAACAAATCATAATTTCCCACAGTGCCTGACCAGTACTGTCCCTGCGGCAATCCGGGTGCTGATAAGTTAACCGAATTATAATCCATTACTGATGAACCAATTGCGTTACTCTTTGTGAAGTTTGAATCTCTGATTTGCGCAAAAGTATAAGCACTCGATGCTTTGAAATTATGGCGCAAGCCGAGGGTATGCCCGACTTCATGAACGACCAAATCTGTTAGATAATCATTTACAAACTGCTGAATTAATTCAGAATTTTCATCAGCTGTAATATTATTATTAATCTTAATGGCAGTTAATGCATTTGCAACATATATTTTCGAATAATTTGCATAATTGCAAAACTTATCGGAACATTTATTGTTTTTGAAAAACTTCTGTTCATTATTGTTATAAAAATATTCTTCGGGTTTTGTCAACGCAAGAGAGCTGATTAATTCTCTCTCGGAACGCAGATAACTTACTATTTCGGAATTAAGAAGAACTGAAGCGTTTATAATTTCACCGGTGAACGGATTTGCAAGAGAAGGACCGACACCTGCAAGCCCTGACGAAGATGATGATTGCCAGCGAATAACATTATACCGGATGTCCTCTACATCCCATTTGGCAGTGTCTTCCTGAATTCTGCACTCAACAGCATTTTTAAAACCAATATTTTCAAATGCTTTATTCCAAAGCAATACACCTTTTCTTATCGGTTCGCGATATTCAAGCGGAGTTGCCCTGTCAATATAATAAACAATCGGCTTTACGGGCTCAGAAAGCTCTACATAAGGGTCTTTCTTTCTTAAATCCCAGCGGTTTATGTATGAAGTGTATTCAGTCGGACGGTTCGGACGAGAATAATCTTTAAAGTCGGAAGTAAAATATCCAACTCTATCGTCATTATATCTTGAAATGTAATTTTTGTTTTCAGGAATTTCTATTAGCGAGTAACGAACTTTAAAATTAATTGAGCGTGAATCAGGGACATTGGCATTGGGTCCTCCCTGTGAAGTGAAAACATAATTAACAAATACTTCTATATTGTTCGGAAAAGTTTTAACGTTTTCGATATATGTCATATCCATATTTATCACATAATATCCTCCGAACATCTGTTGAAACTCGTATGCTAAATTCGGAATGTCTCCCTCGAAAAACTGATTTATCTTACAAAGGCGATTTGCACTATCGCTTTCGTTTTGTTTGAAATCGATTTTTATGGGTCCAAATCTTGAAGTAACTTCCTGATTATAGTTTGAGAATTTAGAAGTGTCAGGTAAAATTTGCGTTCCAATCTGAACGAGGTTATAAGCACCTTTTACTTCCTGGAACTTCATAACCATCTGGCTCATTGGAAACCCCGCAAAAATTCCAAGATTATCTATTGAAGTAAGATTTGTAGAATAAAGGATAAAGTATTTATTTTTAATGCGATTATTAAAATCAAAATAATAATCTTCTTTATCTTTATAAGTTGTTATAAGTCCGTCTTGTTTTATTGAACGGCTGACAACTTCATTATAGCTTTGAGAAAAAACGGAATTAAAGCACCCAAAGAACAACAAAATTATAATATATTTCATTTATGAAACCTGATAAAATATTAATGTGTGAGCCGAAATACTTCGACATTACGTATTCCGGCAATGAATTTATGAGAGGTAATATAAACAATTTAGATAAAATTAAGGCTGTAAAAGAATGGTATGATTTGAAGTCAGTTTATGAAAACCTTGGATTTAAAGTCAGTTTAATTCCCGCAGTTAAAAGTCAGGTTGATATGGTCTTTACAGCAAATCAATCGCTTCCACTAATTGGCAGAACCGGAGAAAAAATTGTTTTTATGAGCAAGATGAAAAACAAAGAACGACAGAATGAAGTAAAATATTTTGAAGATTTTTATAAACAAAACGGTTACAAGATAATTCACTTGCCTGATACGATTAATCATTTTGAATCAATGGGTGATTGTGTGGTTGATTATGAGAGAAGAATATTATTCGGGGGTTACGGCTACAGAACTCAAAGCGAAGTGTATGACTTTATTGGTGAATATGTTGATTTTAAAATTCATAGAATCAATTTACAGAATCCTGTTTTGTATCATCTTGATACTTGTTTTTCAATTATTAATTCTCATACTGCCGTGATTGACAAAACTGCTTTTACCGATGCAGATATTGAAATGTTTAAAACTTATTTTGAAGATATTATTTATGCAGATGCGGAAGAGAATATGAAATATTTTGTGTGTAATTGCCATTCGCCTGACGGAAAAAATGTTATCGTTCAAAAAGGAAGCAAAGAGTTTAAAGAAGAAATTTTGAAACGCGGATTAAATTTGATAGAAGTAGATACCTCCGAATTCATAAAATCCGGAGGCAGTGTGTTTTGTATGAAAATGATGTATTATTAAAATGTTAAAACGGTAAATCGTCTTCTGAAACAGGTCCCGATTCGCTCGAGCCCGTGCTTGATTCAGAACTACCTCCTGAACCGCCGCCTTCTCTTTTATCGAGAAGAACAATATCTCTCATATCGCTGACAAGTATTGAATAAGAATTTCTTTTTACACCATCTTTTTCATATTCACTGTTAGTCAATTTTCCTTCGATGAATATTTTGCTTCCTTTCTTAATAAGTTTAGAAAAAGTTTCAGCGGTCTTTCCGAAAATAGTGATGTTGTGCCATTCAGTCTTGTTTTGCCACTCCCCGCTTTTGTCTTTTACCCTGTCTGTTGTTGCAAGAGAAAACCGCGAATAAGCTGTGCCTGTTGTTGAGTATGATAACTCGGGATCTTTGCCTACGTTTCCGATAAGCTGAACTTTGTTTAATGAATATGCCATAAGATTTTTAAGGTTTAAAAAAACTTAACTTATTTTTTTCTAATATAAAATACTTTTCGGAGTTATAAATTAATATATCCGTAATTTTACTTGAATCATATCCCGCCGGCAAACTTATTTCTTCTTTATATGAATTTGACGGAGGGTCGAATATCGTTATTTTATTATCCGCAGTTAATATATACAATTGCCCGTTATATATTGAGAAGGCTTTTATATTATCAAGCGATAATTTCTGAACAAAATTTCCAAAACTGTCGAACTTTAAAATACCTTTATACCCCTTATCATAGATATAAATAAAATTATTGTTGTCTTTCAAAAGCTTTACCGGTTCAAGTAAAGGAATTTTACTTGTCTTATAATCACCGAAAGAGTTATTTGGATTAGTCCCTTTTGGATAAATTACAACACGCCTGTTATCATAATCTATTACATAAATATCGTTCGAATTAACCACCAGCGTAGCAACGGGATTATTAAATTTAAATTCGGGAAAAAATGTTTCTGTAGTTGTTTTCAGTTCAGTAATGAATGCGAGATTTAAATCCAGTCTTTGAATTCTATAGTTGCTTGGATCAGATACAAGAATGTCAAGCCCTGATGAACCATCTATGTAAGTGGGATTATTAAACTGTCCCTGATTCCATCCGAAATCACCTAACCTTTTTATCAGATTCAAATTTGAATCAAGCTTAGATATTTCATTTCTGTCTTTATCGAGGACATAAATAAATCCTTTTCCGTCAGTTGTTATCGAGACAGCATTTTTGAAAATTGGCTGTTGAATTGAAAACCAGTTTAATAAGATTGTTATATAAAGTAATATCATTCTATTGTTACATATTTCAAATTATGAAATTCGGTTTCAGAAAAAAAAGCTCTGGAAATTGAAAAAATATAGTAATTATTATATTTGGGAACACTCTTTGCGTCAATACTAAATGCTTTCTTGTAAGTTAAAACTAAATAATTGGTGTGCAAATAATAAAAGTTAATTTCATCAGAATTAGCCTCAATTAAAATATTATAATTTAGATACTCAATTCCGGGAAATTTTTCTTCAAATAAATCAGATCGATAGTTAAATATATATTTGGGATTCTTAAATAAAACTTTGTTTGTTAATAAAAACACATAATCACTATCATTTCGATAAAGTTTAAAATCAGGGTCATCTATTACAGGTTCTTCATTTGGAGGCATAAGATTTGTTATATTTACAAAATCCAAAGCAGGATGTGAGATATAATCATAAAATTCATTTAAATAAGGCAATTCGGTATTAGTGGAATCAATGTTATTCAGATAATCATAATCACCTGAAAATTGTAAATAATGTGTTCTGTAAGCTTCAAATCCGACTTTCACAAATAGAAAAAGTGAGTACGCGCCTGCAACGGGGTATGTAATAGACGCATCTTCTGCCAAAAAATTTTTCATGGAGAGCAATGATTTTATATTAACAAGTCCGGATGTTATGCTATACTTCGCTGCTGGCATTAATGCAGGCATTAACAAGCCTCCTCTTCCTGCCATACCAGTAGCAAACCCTTCAAGAAAAAAAGGATGGCATGGTTTAATATTGGTTTTCAATTTATAATTCATTACAAAATGCATAAGCTCATGATAATGAGCATTGTATGTACTAACAACAATGTCATTCGCAACAAGAAAAACTCCTTTTGCACTCTGCCCTATTATATTTATCATATCAGATTCATTGCAAAAAACATATATCATTTTTTTAGTTTCTAACTCTTTTCTTTCGGATGCAGTGCTACTAAACCATTTTAATTCAATAAATTTATCCAATTGTTCTTTGCAGTATTCATTAAAATATATTGGTTCTTTAATATAAAAATCAAAATACTTTGACGAATCACGATGATAATTTCTTGAAAAATAAGTTACCGGGGCGATACATTTACCATCTTTAAAATAAAAATTAGCAGAATAATTTTTTTCAGGATAGAAAAATTTTAAAATGGTATAATCATCATCAAGCGGTTTAACATCCGCTTGGAATTTTTTACCTTTCTTAATTATATCATCTTTAACTTCATCCGGAATGTTGTAATTAATTAGAAACTTTATAGGTTCATTATAATATGTAATTCCGAATCTATTACTTCGTTTAAGTTCATCTTCATCTATAAAATCAATAACATCGGGATTGTTTTTTAAAAGATGGTCTAGGAATACTAATTCAGATACTTCATTATGAATAGAATTCTTTGCAAAAAGATTTGCGCTCCAAATTAAATAAAATACTGCAAGAAATATTTTATAAGTCAACCGAGAATCCAAGAGCTTTTATATTTAGATGTTTCTCATAATACTGGCCTTTGTAGTCCTGACCGTCGTAATATGTAAAAAATAAATTGACGCCTCTTGAGTTCAACTTCCCTATCTTGATTCCGGTTTCAATATTTGAATTCAAATTCCATTTATTCTTAACCTGAACAAGGCGCAATTCATTTGAAAAATATGCGGATAAAATACGTGTAATTTTGAAATTTGCTTCAAATCCATGTTGGAAATAAACTTTTGCAAAATCATCGGGTATTGAATGAAAGAGAAAGTTAATCGATAATTGATTTCTTAAAGAAATGCGTTTGTTCAGACGTGTGTCAAGTATCGCAGACAAATCCACGAACTCGCGGCTGTAAATAACCGGAATAAAAATCGTATCTGTTCTTTCGTATTTATGCCCGTCTTCGAAATGAGATGATATATGCGCTATCCTTAAACGTCCAGACAAGGTCATATTTTTTTTCAAAGGTCTTTGATAAGAAAATTTTAGACCGAAATAATAATCGATTGCATCAACGGGAAATTTGAAATTATCTTCGTTTCTTAAATTCGAGAATGTAAAAAATTCAACTCCGACAGAATAAGTATTTCGTCTTTTTTTGAGCGAAACAATATCAGGAGAATACCCGATGTCGAGCTTTAAGTAATCATTGTTTAAATTTTTTGCAACACTGATTCGTGGCTCGAATATAGAAGCTTTGATAGGTCTGAAAAGTTCTTGAGAAGGAAGAAATTCGATTTTGGATTTGTTTTTATGAGATTCTGATTGCGAGTTCTGAGAGTATAAAGGTAGTGAAATAAGTAAAAAGATTATTATGAAAAGAATGGGATTCTTCGTCACTTCGTTCCTCAGAATGACATTCTTTAAAATTATCAATTATTCTTTTTTCTGTTTTTGATGTAATCAGAGAAAATTAAGTTGCCGAGATTATCGAGACCTGAATAATATGCGCTGCCGTTATTTGCTTTTGTAAACTCATCTATGAAGTTTCTCAGGTAATAATCGCGTGCAATCATAAATGTAGTGATTTTTATTTTATCACGCCTGCAAGCAACTGCTTCATCGAGAGTTTTATTAACTATTCGAGGGTCTAATCCGAAAGAATTTTTATACAAACGTCCGTCGTCGGTAAATATTGCAGATGGCTTTCCGTCAGTAATCATAAAAATCTGTTTATTGACAGTCCCCTGCTTTCTCAGAATGTTTCTTGCAAGGCGAAGCCCTGCCCGCGTGTTTGTATGAAATGGTCCTACGGTTATGAACGGCAAATCACGTATTTCAATTTGTTCTGCATCGTCTCCGAATAATACTAAACTCAACCTGTCTTTACGGTATTTTGTTGTTATTAATTCCGCAAGTCCAAGCGCAACTTCTTTTGCAGGAGTAATCCTATCTTCCCCGTATAGAATCATACTGTGAGAGACGTCAATCATCAAAACAGTTGCACAAGTTGTGAGATGCTCGCTTTCATAAATTTCAATATCGTCTTCCTGCAGACGCAGGTTATCAATGGATGAGTTTACAAAAGCATTCTTAATTGTGGAAGTGAGGTCTATGTTAGTAATCGAATCACCGAATTCAAATTTTTTAAGCTCGCTGAGTCGGTCGATTCCTGAACCGGATTTATTCGTTTCATGAAATCCGTTTGTATCGAGCTTTAAACCTGAAAAAATTTTCTTGAATGAATCGGTGCGGATTCTTTGGGTACCTTTTGGCGTGAGGATGAACTTTCCTTCTTTCTCGGCAATATATCCCTGCTTTTTCAGTTCATCGATGAATTCGCTGAAAGAAAAATTCTCATCGAAAATTTTGTATTCGATATTTAACTCTTCAAGCCACTGTATTGCATCTTCAACATCTCCATTAGTCTGAATTAAGAGGTAACTGAAAAACGACACAAGTTCCTCAAGACGCTTATCGTCGGTTTTTGACCACGGCATCCATTTTGAATAACGGATATGCAACATAAAACTTAAACCTTAAAGAAGTTAAAAAATATTTCAGGGAATAATCCGAATACAAGCGTTCCGATAATTGAAAGTGTAATTGCAACGCTTGCAAATGCCGGCGTTGTGTATGTTCTCTCGGCATGCGCTGCATCTTCTGCATCCTGAAACCACATATAAACAATTACTTTTATATAGTAATAAACTGAAATCACGCTTAATGTAATACCGATTATTGAAAGCCAGATTAAATTTGCCTGGATGGCGGCATAAAATAAATAATACTTACCCCAAAACCCGGCAAAAGGCGGTATACCTGCGAGTGAAAACAGGAAGATTGTCAAAAAGATTGCAAGAACGGGGTTGTTCTTTGCAAGACCTTTATAATCATTCAAAGAAAGATTACTGAATTTATTTGTATCTTTAGAATTTTGTTCGATAATCGAAACAACAATGAAAGCACCAAGCTGCATAAAGACGTAAGCAATCAAATAATAAGTAATTCCCTTAATTGACAAATCATTCATTGCTGCAATACCGACCATTATATAACCGGCGCTTGCAACCGATGAATAAGCAAGAAGACGCTTTATGTTTGTCTGGGCAATTGCAATAACGTTTCCGAACAACATCGTTAAAATTGCTGCTGTGGAAAATATAACCCTGAACTCGGCAATGTTTGTTGAAATAACTATCGGCAGAAGAATTCCCACAGCAGCAATTTTTCCTGCAGTCGACATCATACCCGTAACTGTAGTTGGAGCACCTTCATAAACATCGGGAATCCACATATGGAATGGAAATATACCGAGCTTAAAGAAAAATCCTAAGAGAAACAAACACAGACCTATGAGAAATACTGCATTAGTTTTTAATGCAGGTGTTGATGCAATTATGCTGATATTAGTTGTTACGGCTGCACCGTACATCAAAGCAATTCCGAATAATAAAAATCCTGTCATAAACGCACCGAGAAGAAAATATTTCATCGCGCTTTCGTTTGACCAGGTTCTCTTGCGCATAAATCCCGCGAGAACATAAAAACAAATCGACATTAATTCCAAGCCAAGGAATACAATCAACAAATCATTTGCCTGAACCATCAGAACCATTCCCATAACTGAAAACAGCATCAAGGAATAATATTCTCCAAAGTTTATGCCTTCTTTCTCTATATAATTTTTTGATGCGATTATTGAAATAATTATACTCGTAAGAATCAGGATTATAAACGTATTAGATAAAATCGAAACTTTTATGAAATTATTCAGAATAATCGAATTGTAGTTTATATTGCTCATTGCAAAAGCAAGCGCAGCAATCACCGAAAGTAATGAAAACCAGAATACAAAGTTTTTGTTTTTTGAAAATGCATCAATTACAAGGGTAAGAACGGCAGCCCCGGAAATTATAAGTAAAGGAATGATTTGTAAGAGGTCAGTGGTTTGAATCATATTCTGTTTAATCAGCTTTAGAAGTTTTCTTCAAGTATAATTTTATTATTAAATATATCACAAGAGCACCAAGAAAATCCGCAACAACATCGAGAACGTCAGAAGAACGGTTAGGTGTGTACATCTGGTGAATCTCATCCGTTATTCCATAAAGCAACGTGAACAGCACGGCAAATTCAGGTGCAAACTTCTGTAATTTAACATATTTATATTGATTTTTTAAGGAATAAAAAAAGAGGAAGCATAATAAACCAAATACAAGAAAATGAGCGATTTTATCTGATAACTCAAATTTTATTTCCGGGAGATCGGCACCGGGAATTGAAGAGAGGATAAAAATAAATACTAAATATGATATTAAAGGCAGGTGATACCTGACAAATCTATTCGTTATAACCAATTTCTTTTTTTACTGTCTTTAAATTTTCAAGCATATCGGAAGCCATTAATGAATCACTTCCAAATTCATTATATAGTTTTTCGCTTATATAACCGTGGATTAAAACCCCATTAATTGCGGACTGTGCTGCTTCTTTTGACTGCGAGAAGAGTCCGCTTATTATACCGGATAAAACATCTCCCGTTCCAAAACTTGCAAGATTTTCTTTGCCGAGAGAATTAATGTAAAAATATTCACCGTCAGTAATAATCGTCGGAGCTCCTTTTAATACCAAAATCACGTTATACTCTTTAGCAAAATTCTTTGAAAGATTATAAAAATCATTTACAACATCCTGAGATGTAAGATTCAATAAATTTGCAAACTCACCTGTATGCGGAGTAAGGATAATTTTTGAAATTGAATTTTTAAGCAGTTCAAGATTGTCCTTAAAAGCAAAAATTCCGTCTGCATCAATGATATAGTTTGCTTTTACATCGGAAACTAATTTTCTAACAAGCGACAATGTGTTTTCATTTCTTCCTATGCCGGGACCGATAAGCGTGCAATCGCTCCATTCAACTTTTTCTTTAAGAGTATCAAAATTATCAAACGACAATCCACCGTCTTCTGTTTCTGCAAGCGGTAACTTTACAGGTTCAGTGATTTTTTCTTCTATGATTGCATCAAGCGATTCCGGATATGCAATGATGACAGCACCTGAGCCGATTCTCATTGCAGAAGTTGTACATAAATAAGCTGCGCCAGTGTATCCCTTTGAACCGGCAAGAACAAAAACTTTACCGGTTGTATATTTATTTGCATTTGCATCACGCTTCTGTAACTTAATATCAGATTTTTCAAGACGAAAAATTTTTTTAAGGTTTCTATCTTTAAAATCATTGAAGTTAACACCAATGTCAATAAGGTTGACGTTTCCGCTTGCTTCTTTTCCCTTATTAAACAACGTATCGAATTTATATGCACCCATTGACAACGTGCAGTCAGCTTCAACACAAATTGATTCCTGATTATATTGCTGCAAGCATGATGGAATATCAACTGAAACAATAGCTGCCGATGTAACAGAATTGATTATATCAATAATATATTTTGATTTTTCGTCAGGGTATCCTTTAAAACCAATTCCAAAAATATTATCAATAATTAATGAATTCTCAAAATCGTGAATCTGAAGATTATTTAAATCAGATATTTTTAATTTATCGGAATTTAAATTTTTTAATTTATTGAAATTAATTAACGCATCGTCTTTTAATTCTTTCTCATCATAAACTAAAATTAAACTCACAGGATGGTTTTTTTCTATAAGATACCGTGCAATGACGAAACCGTCGCCGGCATTGTTTCCCTTGCCTGCAATTATTATGATTGAACGATAAGTATGAAGTTTGAAATGGCTAAGAATAAAATCTGCAGAATTGCGTCCGGCATTTTCCATCAATACTAATGATGGAATTTTCAGTTCTTCAATGATACTTTTTTCGGCAATTAAATTATCCTGATTGAAAAATACATTCTGCATTAATTAATTGAAGAATTATCTGACAAGAGCTTTCAGCTCTGAAGTGGTTTTTTTAATATCTTTTGACTTAAAAATCGAGGCGCCGCAGACAAACATATCAACTCCGCAATCTGAAATCATTTTAATATTCTCCGGTCCGATACCGCCATCGACTTCAATAAGCGCTTTTGAATGAACTTCGTTAAGACGGTTTTTGATGTGCTTTATTTTATAACTCGACTGTTCAATATATTTTTGTCCGCCGAAACCGGGATTAACACTCATCACTAAAATGAAATCTACAATTGAATATAACTCATCGAGCATAAAAAAAGGCGTTGCAGGATTCAATACAACTCCTGCTTTGCATCCCGCATCTTTAATTTGATGAATCAAACGGTTAACGTGATTATTGTTCTCATAATGTACCGAAATATAATCAGCGCCTGCCTTTGCAAATTTATCGATAAAGTTTTCGGGGTTATTTATCATCAAATGCACATCAAGCGGCAAACCCGTAATCTGGCTGACCTGATGAACAATTTCCGGACCGAAGCTGATGTTCGGAACGAACTGACCATCCATTATATCACAATGAATTATATCCGCACCACCGTCTTCAGTTAGTTTAATATCGCGTTCAAGATTTTTAAAATCGGCAGCTAAAATTGAAGGGCAGATATATTTTTTGCTCATAAAAGTTTATTAGAATCCTGATTTATTTTCATCAGCTTTTTTGTCGTCCGTTTTCTGCTGATTTTTTTCACCTTTCTTCATTGGAAGAGGAGGTTTTGTTGTTTTATCAGACTTATCAGTCTCGGTGTTTTCTTTTGTTGATTTCTTTTCAGTTCCGGAATCCTCTTTAGCATCTTTTTGTAGACCTGACTTGTCCTGCTCTTTAGCATCGGTTTTATTTGTATTAGCATCTTCGGTTGTTTCAACTTCTTCAATCTGAGCTACGAATTTCTTGGATACAAACAAATCTACTGCAGTATTATCCGTTGCTGATTTATCTTTTTTAGGATACTGGTCAAGAATTTGTCCGGGCGCAACATCTTTACTTGAAATATAATTTATCTTACCAATCTTAAGTTTGTTATCAGCAATAAGTTTCTTAGCTTCTTCAAGCTTTTTCCCGATTAAATCAGGAATACGCAAGCTTCCAACTTCAGGACCATTGCTGACAATTAAATCAATTTTGCTTGACCGCTTTACTTTGCTTCCCGGCTGTATAATTTGAGATAAAACATAATCTTCCTGCAAGTCATGAGAGAATTTTTTCACAACTTCGCCAAGCTCAAGATTTCTTTGTTCAAGAGTGAATTTGGCATCACGCAATGTTCTGCCATATAATTTAGGAACTTCGACAAGCTGCTCACCACCGCAAACGGTAAGGTAAATTCTTCTATCCATTTTAACTTCTTGTCCACCCGGAGGATTCTGGTCAAGAACAAGTCCTATTGGTTTTGATTCATCATATTTTACATCTCCTTGCTTTACTTCAAGCCCGACCTCTTCCATTTTAGCTTTAGCTTCAATGAAATTTAATCCGACGACACTCGGCACCTGCACTGTGTTTGTGTGCTTCACATACCAGGGCATCAAAACGCTGTTAAATAAAAAGAATAAAACAACGATTCCTATTATTGCTATTCCAACTTTTTTAATCATAATAAAATTTACCTATTTCAAGTTTAATATTAAATTTATTTCGTTATACCTTTATTTTTCTTGTAGTTATACAACAAAAAAGGGACATATAGTCCCTTTTTAACTCAAAAAATTATTTATTGTTCGGATTTATTTTATCAGCATCATTCTATGAGTTTTCACAAAGTTATCTGTTTGCAGGCGGTAGAAATAAACACCACTTGCATATTTTGACGCATTCCATTTCGCAATATATTTTCCTGTCGTCATTTCTTTGTTCACAAGAGTTTCGACTTCTCTGCCGAGAGCATCATAAATTGTTAATTTTATAAAACTGTTTACAGGAACAGAAAACTCAATGCTTGTTTCAGGATTGAACGGGTTTGGATAATTTTGTGAAAGCTCGAAACCACCTGGAACTTCAGAACCAATTTGATGAACACTGATTGTTCCGCCTGCATCGGTTAAACGTTTTGCAAATTCCTGCCAATATAAATTTGCAATAAGCGAATCATAAAATATTATAACATTTTCATCATTATCAAAGAAAGCATTGTTAGAATAATTTGCGGAACCTGTTTCAACAATCGGATTGCTTGAAGGAGTTTCAGGGTCAATCAGCATATACTTATGATGAAGCTGTCCCGGTCTTGTATCAAGAAAAACTCTTGCAGGAGTTGTCCACGGTGATGAACCTCCTATGCCTTTCATTTCCATATATACATCCTGTGATGCCTGTCCGTCATCAAACACACCGCGAACCATTCTGCTTGGAGGCAGATAAAATGTACGCATTCTATTTGCGATATTAAAACGTGTAAAAGCAAATATGCAAAAGTTTACTGAAGTATTAGCAGTGGTGCTAATCAAATTTTCAATAACTGGAGAAATAAAATCCTCAGGACAGAAATACATTTCAACAGTTTTTCCGTTTATTTTATAAAGATTCGGAGTGTTTTTTGGTTTGTTTGCCCCGAATCTTGCTCTTGCAGAAATATTATTATCGGTATGCGAGCCCCACATTTTTTCAAATTCGATTGTATAAGCATTACACAAAGACTGGTCCTGAATAAGAAGCACATTCTGCGCATCATCGTAAAATTGTTCATCGGTTATGTTAGCAGAACCGCCCCATAACCAATCATTAGCAAAATTAGTCGTATCACGGGCATCGAAAACCAAGAACTTATTATGCATTAATCCGTTGGCATCGGTTCTTTTTTGAACTTTTATACCTGCTGAGATAAGGTCATCAATCAATTGTTGATTGGTTCTGTTTTCATAAACTACACGAATTTTCACGTTTCTTATCAAAGCAAAAATTAATTTATCTTTTAACTGAACGATGTCATCGAACGAATATATAGCCATATCGATTGATGACTGTGCTGAATCAATTCGTTCACCTAACCTGACCTTAAAGTCAGTATTGCCGTTCGCTTTATTATTTACAAACGCAAGTGATGTGTCAACAGATTTATTAAAATAAAACTCCATCTTGCCTGTGGATGATGGATGCGATGAGGTTGAAACATATTTCACAGGCGCAAAGCTTGTGCCCGTTCCGTTTGTAGAGCTTACTTCAAGCTGATAAATTTTTCCCGGTTTAAGATTCGTAAGATTAAGAGAATGATTTGTTGTCATTGTTCCGCTGAAAACAGAATCAAGATAATTGTTTGGCTGATAATTAGAATCAAGACGCATATATTTTATTCTGCTCGACCCGGGTTCTTGCGTTGACCATGATATAGTTATGCTTGTTGACTGAATGTTTGACTCAAGCGGATTAGTTACGATAATTGGACCCCCGCCCTGAATCACATCCTGCACAAATCGCGGAAGAAATTGATAGCCTGAATTGTACGGTGCTGCACTTTTAAACTGGCTTGCGACACCAATGCAATCAAAAGTTCCCGAAGGAACAATTGCACCTACAAGATTCGTATTATTGTCAATTCTCATTGTGCTCGCATAACTTCCCGTTCCATCCGCAACCGTGTAATTCTGATTTGAGCCCCACGTTCCTGTTGCAGTTGTAGTCAACCCGTTAAATCTGCAAAGTTTACTCTCATATTGTTCAAGACCATTCCATTGCTGAGTTGTGAACTGTAATAAATTAATCACTTCGGGTGTCACTGTTCTTCCGGAACTCACAACACTGAAAGTAACGGTTGTAAATTCGGTAAGTCCATTGAATTGAGCAATTGTTCCAGTAATAATTACGCTATCTCCGATTGTGACAGCTGCAGAAAAGGTATTGTCAAATATTGACATTCCCGCTGTGTTATCTTGAATACATGAAGGACCCCCGAATTGATTTGCAACCGTAACAACACCGGTAATTGTTCTTGTTTGGTTCAGCAGTACTGGAATCCCGTTTGCATCATTTTGCCTTATCGATGCGATTGGAACAACCTGAGAGAATGCGCTCTGAGCAATAAGCAATAATGTTATTAGTAAAAATAAATTTTTCATTTTATGTTATAAATTAGTTTAATTTGTTTCCGTAAGTTTGTAAAAATGAATTAACAATTACTCCATTCGGTTCCTCATTCATTTTTCGCTGAAGCTCTTTTTTGACAGTCTCTTTATCTTCACGAATTCCTTTCTCAAGTAATGCCTTATTATAAACAAAATTATATGGTGTAAGATATTTGTATGTGTATTTTTCAGTAACATCATTAAACTTGGGTTCGTTTTTTAGCCATAAGAAAGACTTATCATCCCAGAACACAAGACGCCAGTCGGGATTTTTGCTGAAATATGAAATCGAAGTTTGTTCCATTTCCTGCGGTGCGCGGACTAAGTCAGGAGCAAGATACATTGCATATTCAAAATTGTAATCTTTAACTTTTTGTTCAAAGCCGGGACGCTTTCCTGTAATGGTATTATACTCGAAGAAAATACTGTCATTCAAGTTACGGCTGTCAATAAAATTTTTCTCACCGGGGAAATTCCAGATTAAAAACCCGCCGGTTCCGAAGTGATTAAACACACGTTCACCTTTTTCGGGAATCTGATTCTGTTTCATAAAATCAAACATCTGTGTCGGAATGAAATCGGAATTAATTCCAAATCCTGAAATTCTATAGTACTGCAAAGTCTCAAGATAAAGTTTGTTGTTTGGCAGATTAAAAATGCAATATATAAGAAAAACAGAAATGATAACTTTGGGAATTGGATTAATCGTAAATAAATTTTTTATTCCTTTGCTTCTTAAATGTTCAATTATAAAACTAAGCGCAATCGTAAAGAAAACCGAAACTATTATATTGTAATCGACTGTAAATCTGACTGCTCGAACAGAATAAAACGCAAAACCGAGATAAACCAATCCGGCAAACAAATCTTTTTTCTTAACTGCATAATATAAAATTATAAGACCGCCGAATAAAAATATTTTGTAAATTGTCCCGACAAAACCACCATCGCTGCCATCCCCAAACGGCGAACGCCATTCATTAATAGTCTCAAGCAGTTTCATCTTCGTGTGGCTGTATGCATATATATATGTCTGATAAAAATTAGGATTTACAAGCATTATCAATATACACGCAAGAAAAATTAACGCTAAGCGTGTAAGTTCCGGTTTGCTTAATGCAGGAATTTCTTTCGATGAAAACGATTGCGGTCTGAAATAAATTATAATCTCAGAGACAAGCCATATCCCGAACAAAAACATTCCGGCAATTATGCCCATATGCATGTTTGCCCAGAATAAAAAAATCAAGGGAAGGAAAAATAAAATCTTATAATTTAC
Source organism: Ignavibacteria bacterium (assembly GCA_036262055.1). Lineage (NCBI taxonomy): Bacteria > Pseudomonadati > Ignavibacteriota > Ignavibacteria > Ignavibacteria bacterium. Next base: position 281,848 of record DATAJP010000003.1, on the reverse strand, counting down.
ACGGTTGAAATATCTATATTGAATTATGATATAAAGCAGCAGGACAAAAAATAAGAACGAGATAATGTGGGGACGCGGAGATAACCTGTCCATTGTTCCAAATGCAAGAACAGTCAGAATAAGAAACGAAATGGTCGGGCTGATTTTAAATTTTTTATAAATCAAAAAATAAATATAAAAAATCAAGAGAAATATTGCAGTTCGTAGAATTGAAAGCCCTTCATATCCGCCTATGCTGTAAATACCATAAGTTAATATATCCCATCCCCACTCAAACGGCATCCATTCTTGTCCTTCGGTTACATAACCAAAAATATCCTGAGAAGGAACATGTCCTGTTTCAATTATATACTTTCCGGTTGCAAGATGCCAGAACACATCATCATCACCGGTAATTTTAAACGTTGTAAGAAGAACAATAAATATTCCGAAGATTATAAAAAGCGCATAATCGTAATAAGGCGAGTAAACTTTTTGCGGCTGTGATTTATTTTTTTTGGTTTTAGACAAAAGGTTTTTGAACAGAATGGGATTCCCGCTTTCGCGGGAATGACTTCCTGCAATTTATTTATTAATTTAAATCTGTTGAGAGTTTGAACCGAACTACACGATTATTATCAGTATCAGCGATATATAAAACTTTATTAAACCACGCCACACCCATCGGGTTGTTAAATTTATTCTGTCCGTTACCCGTTCCACCGAATGATTCGCTTCTAAAACGTCCGCTGTTTGAGAATTTATATAATGAGTCTCTATCGGAGTCAATTACATAGACATTATTGCTGTTATCGAGAGTAACGTCCTGAGGCAGACCTAACTGAATGCGGACAATATCAACATTGTCTTCAGGTAAAAATTTTGGCAAATAAGCACCGTTCACGTTATCGTATTCAAACCATTCAACTTTAAAGGCATAGTCAGGCGTGCTTCGTGTAATTATGAAATCAGTCGAGCTGTTCGGAATTGTTGAAATTGCTGAAGTATTTTCAATTGAGTAAATACCATTGCCAGTTGTTGCAAATCCTGTGAGAATATTATATTGCTGAACACTAAATAAACCTTTTACTTTTATGAGTGCGTTATCAGGGTCAATAGGGCTGACGTTGTCAGGTCCTACACGGGTTATTATAAATGAATTATCGGGATAAGTTGAAATTCCCGTGAATCTTCTTCGTCTGCTTGAAATTGGTGTCGCAAAATCACTTGTAATGACAGCATGTTTAGATGCGTTTGATATTATGCCGCCGATGCTGACAAGCTGAATTCTATATACCACGCTAATAGTATCATTCAAGGTAGTTACTGAATCCGCAATTACAAGTAAATCAAAATTATTATCCTGTGCTAATGCTCTGGGATTGAGCATATTAAGCGAACCAATTTCACCACCGGCAATATTCATCTGAACAACTCGGTTATTTTTAGTATCAGAGATATAAAGCAGAGGTTCTTTTCCGACAATCAATGCTTCGGGATGATTAAATTGTGTCCAATCAGGTGACTGCTGAACATAAGTCGTATCATTAAACGTAGTATCCGTTCCGCCGGTTGTAATCGGGAATTGCGAAAGGTCAGTTTTCTCGCCGCAGCTATTTAAAACTAAACCGCAGATTGTACAGAAAATAAAAATATTTAATAATTTAAATTTCAAACGTTTCTTACATATGGATTTCTACCTTCGCAGAAATGACAGTTATTTATTGACTAAAATCAGGAAATAATAAATTCAAAGAAATTCTTTGAGCTAATCCAAGCTCTTTAAAATTTGCAATTGAGTAATCAAGATGAGCCATTGCAAAAGTTATCGGCAGTTTAACGCCTGCTCCGAGCGAAAAATTTTCAGAGTCAACATTGAATTTATATCCGCCTCTTAAAAACAAAAATTCTTTATATGCATATTCAAAACCAAAATTAACGTTCTCTGCATTATCATTAGGGCTGTTAAGCTGTATCGATGTTGTTAATCGGTTCGTTGTATTCATAAACGGTTCCATCGCAAAACCGATTCTGAAAAATGTCGGCGGCGGAAACTGCTGAAAATTATTTGCGGTTCTGTTGCCCGGTAAAGTTACCTCGCCTGCAGGAGAAATTTGCCCTCCAAAATTAGCAATCACAACGGCAAAACGTGTCGTTCCAAGACCTGTTTTATAAAACGTTCCTAAATCTCCGACTACACCTTTCATTTTCAGTAAACCAAGTGTTTCCTCTACATATTTAACTGTAAATCCAAATGAAAACTGTTCAGTCATTTTCCGTGCATATGAAAGACCAATTGCCAAGTCGGCAAACCTGAACTCATCACCCGTTCCGAACGGCTGGAACTCAGTAGTTACTTTCATATTTTCGGTTTGCAAAGAGTTAACGCTTATTCCAACAGCGTTATTACCTCCGAAATGATAAACTCCTCCAAAATATTGCAGACGAGTATCAACAAACCATTGAGTATAAGATGCGGTTATACCATTCTCAGTAAATTCAGTTAGCCCTGCGGGATTCCAATATAAAGATGATATATCGTCGGAAACAGCAACGAAAGATTCACCCATGCCCGTTCCACGCGCACCGTTGCCAATTTTTAGGAATTGTAGAGACGCAGTTCCGACTCTTTGACCTCCCAAGTTAGGAAAAAGCTGAGCATCAGCTTTACCTGAGACGAATAATGCAACTATCAATATTATAAGAAATTTATACAATTCTAATTTAAGTTAAATATACCTATAGTTTTATATTTTTAATGACAAGCCAAATAAAATCTGTCTTGGCGGTGAAAATCTTGCCGGACTAAAAGGATACGGCTCTAAAGGTGCCTGTAAATCCGGGTATAAAGGGTCATTCCAGCTGTTGGGAGTTGGGTCGCCGAACTCATATGCACTTCCAGTTACCGGGTCTATAATATCCGAATTCCTGTTATTAAAAAGATTTAAAATTGATATTGTGAATGCTGCTTCCGTGTTTAAGAATGTAAAATACTTTTCAAAATCCAAATCCATATAGAACCAGTTTGCAGCAACTTTGCCATTTACATTGTCAAAATCAGGAGTGAATTCAGGTCTGCCGTTTTCAAGTGTCCCGGTTCTGACTTGCTGAGTATACCTTTTGCCTGACTGGAAGAAAATTCTGGATTTAATGTTAATGTCATCAAGGATTCCAGGAGCAAACCCAAATAATGGTTTATTTTTTTCTATGTGAAAATACAGGTTCGCGCTTGCCTGCAAAGGTCTGTCCCAGCTAAGAAAATTTTCTGTGATTGTTTCCTGAGCGCCTCTTGTGATTACAAGATAGCCCTGATCAGCTCCTGAGCTTTTACCTGTTGCTACAGAATATGTGAAATTAAATTTACTGCTGAACCATTTACCAATTCGTTTTTTGTATTCAACTTCAATGCCTCGCGTTCTTGCATAGTCCTGATTGAAATAAGAAATAAACGACTGCCCTATTAATCTTCCGCTGTTAATTCTTATGCTTCTGGTCGCAACGTAATCATAAATATTTTTGTAATATGCCGTGATGGTAAGAACATCATCATTTGAAAACTGATTTCTAATCCCGAGCTCATACGATACTGTTGTTTCAGGATTTAGATTTGGATTTCCGAACCTCTGGAAAGTTGACTTCGCGGTTTGCGGATTGAGCTTAGCATAAATAAACTGCGGCTTCGGACGTTTTGAAAAATGTCCGTAAGAAAAAAATAAAGTCTGGTTATCCGTTATCGGATGCGAAATACCGACACGCGGCGATATTCTTCCTTTCCATCTTTGACCAAATAAACCATAAGTGTCTTCCATATATGCTTTTCGGACATCATCCGGAATCGTAACAACTTCAGGATTATTAACGGCATCATCCACGAATTTACCGGGAAACCAATAATCGAATCGTAAACCGTAATTCAAAATCATTCCCTTAAACGTAAGATTATGCTGTCCGTAAAATGCACCGAACGCAGGATAGACTTTATAAACATCATTATTCAATCCGAATGGTTTTACCCAAGGCTGATAAATATCAATTAACTGCATTTCCTGAAAGCTCGACTCAAAACCTGTTTTTAGCTTGCTTGTAGTTGAAAAATTGTGTGTTAAGTCACCTTTTATGGAATACTCCTCAACAAAATGGTCGTGCCACGTGAAAGGATTGCCAACATCATAAAATCCATCACCGGGAATTATACCCGTATGCGTGCTGTCAATTTCATAATAAACAAAAGGAGGTTTAACAATATCAAACGGTTCTTGATACTCATCCCAGTTTTTCCCGTTTGCATCAGCTCTCATCTTAGTAAAAAATCTGTTAAGCTTTAATTCATAAAGCGTTTTTGCGCTTAAAGTATGCGTCCAGGTAACTGTGTTGAAATTTGTATTCGATGTATATGTTAATGCGCTGTCCAGAATATCCTGAAATAAATATTGATAACCGGGAGACGGTTCAACGTATTCAAGATTTGACTGAAGCGAAGTAGAATTTTGATTTATCGAAACGGATTGATTATAAGAATACGCAAGTTTCATTTGCGGAGTGATGCGGTAAGTGATTTTTCCAAGCCAATACCAGTTATTATCCTGACGCGGAGCAAACCTTGTTCCTCCGAATGTTGATGAATACAGTTGATTTGCTTTTTTACCTGTCGTATTAACATAATATCCGTCAGAAAAGCCCATAAAGAAATTTCCAAAGAAAGTAATTTCACCGGGAATATTCACTCCTAATGATTTCAATAAAAATTTTGAAATTGGCTCAGGTCCGCTGAGGTTCATTTCGAAAATATCGGTGTTAAAACTTGTACCGGAATTTACCGATGACCCAAAATTATCACGCTTATAAGAAATGTAAGTATTATACCGTTCATATCTTCCCTCTTTCGTTCTGACATTAACCACGCCGCTTGTAGCCTGTCCGTATTCTGCATTATAACCTCCTGTTATAACCTCGACTTCTTCGAGTGAATTAGCGGACATTTGTAAACCAAATCCCGTTCCTGAAAGCGGGTCCTGGACAGATACACCATCGAGTAAGTATGAGTTTTCATAGCTTCTTCCGCCGCGAATAAAAATTTCATTGTCGCTTTTTACTACTCCTGCTTGTTGAGTTACAATGTCCTTAACATCTGTTACAATTGATTTAGTAATATCATCACTTGTTACAATATGCTTACTTGAAGTTTCTTCAATATCAAGTAAAGGTCGGTCACCAATGACAACAATTTCCTGGTCAACAGAAAATGCAGATGAACTTAATACTATGTTAAACTCTTTTCTTTCTTCCGGCTGAAACTGGATATCCGTGTATTCGACAGTTTTATATTCTATCGCAGAAACTTCAACTGTATATGCGCCAGGACTTATGCCTGTAATTTCATAAAATCCTTCATAATCGGAAACTCCTCCGAAATATGTTCCTTTAAGTTTTATTGTAACACCCTCAAGATAAATTCCTGATGAATCCGAAACTCTTCCATACATCGTTGCAAGTTGAGTGGAATCAGTTTGAGCAAATGAAAAATTAGTTATGAAAAATAAGATAGTTACGAATAAAAAAATTAACACACCCCGTCGCTGTGCGACACCCCTCTCAAGAGGGGAATTTTTCATTCGTGTAAAAGTTATATTTAAAATTTTAATATCCAAATTCCTGAATAAATATTCTTCTGAATAATGCTTTTGAGTTTTCCGGATTGCTGTTAAAATTAAAAACGGGGATTGACATATAAATTACTTTCGGATTTACGGCAACATCTTTTATTGCAACTGTAATTGTATCAAAGCATCCGCTTCCATGATAAAGTTTATAAACCACCGGTATATTTTTCTGAACTTTAATACCTTTTACATATAATGTCGGTGAGCTAGGTCCTATTATAGGATAAGATTTATCAATATTATATAAATCTCTTGCTCCTGAAGTATAAAATGGAATGGTGCAGAAGGTAAAACTATCAATAGGAACAAAATTATAAATGCTATCAAAAGGAACTATAAATGAAGTATTAAACCCCGATGAAAAAAAGACTTTACCACCACTTTGAAGATAAAATGGTAATTGCTCAGATAAATATTGATTTGCCGCTCGAGCATTTCCTGAGCCTGCCGACCACATTACTATCTCAAACAATTTTAATGTCTCTATAAACATAGGATTAACAATTTTTGGTACCAAAGCGCCATTGCGTGATCTTATGTCGAGAACATCATATTTAATTGTATCAAAGGCGATACCATAATAAGGATTTGCATATAAAGTATCAATCGGAGAAACATCTTTTATCAATAAAATCCGAGCTGTGTTCTTTTTAACATACCAATGTGAAGAATCAGACGGAGTTTTAACAATCGGGCTGAATGCTCCTGCCTGGTCCTGCGCTTTCATATAGAGAACGTTTCGGGCATCAAGTGCAAGTCCGCTATCAGCAGTTAATGTCATTATGTTAATGTTGCCATTAATTTTTTTAAAGTTAAGCGTATCGTTTAATGACCAGTAATAATATTTAATGGTTTCTATACCGTCAGGGTCAAAGCCATTCCATTTGAATGTAGCTACCGGAAATGTTGTATCGGGAATACTTGTGCTGGCATCAAAAGACATGGTTGGAGGTGTATTAATTGTTGGGTATAACATTGATGCAGGAGTCGGGTCAACAAGACCTTTGTCATCAACTGCAGCAGCAAAAAAATTAAATGTGCTGTCCTTGCCCTGTATAGACAAAACAAAAGCACTGTCCTGGACAGTAGTGAATGACCAGTTAACTGAATCAAAAGAAATTCTATAACCGACAATAAATCCATCAGCATCATCTCCCCACCAGCTTATGCATCTTAAGGTCGAACCCGGAGCAATAATGCTGTCAGGATATAAAGTGATATGCGTCTGCGGTGGCTGATTCGCAATGGGATTATTTGTTAACTCACTGCAAGAATAATATCCAATGCAAGCAGAGATTATAAACAGAAAGAAAAAAATATTTTTAAAACTTAGTTTCAATGAATGATTGTATTGTGTCATTTTGAGGAGCAAAGCGACGAAGAATCCCATTTTTTTGGGAATTCTTCGCTTCGCTCAGAATGACAAAAATTTTTTATAAACTTTAAACTATTTTATAAGCATCATTCTCTTTGTATCGGAGAATCTTGTGCCGTTTGTTCCGAATGCTTCAAGCTTGTAGAAATAAACTCCGCTTGCAAGTGCAGTTGCATTGAACTCAACTATGTAACTTCCTGCCGGGTTAAATCCATTTACCAATTGCTGCACTTCTCTGCCGAGAATATCATAAATTTTCAAGGTTACGTTTGCAGCGGTCGGCAATGAATAATTAAATCTTGTCGTTGGATTAAACGGATTAGGATAATTTTGTGAAAGCTTATAATTGTTAACAACTTCCGAAATATGGCTTATGCCGACAGGTGTTATCGTTCCGAAATCAGAATTTCTTCTTGGACAGGTTTTGTAATTACTAAATGAGAAATATAAAATTCCCTGAACAAACGATATGCTGTCGTTCTTTGTAAGCAATGTATTCGGCGGTGTGCTTCCAAGACCATTCCAGTTGTTTGAGTATGTTATGTTGCCATCCTGAAGCTCAATTCTTGCTTCAGCATTAGCAGGTTGATATACCAAAATTTCACCAAAGTTTCTTCTGAATGTTGTATCGATAAGCGGTTCCTGAGTTGTGCACGCTATACCCGTAGCGGCATTTATACAGCTTATAACGACAGGTGTATTAAATCTGATAAAGACAGATTCCCATTTTTCAATAGTTGAGTCACCATCCTGTTTGTTGTTCGCAATTTCACCTGTTGTAACATTCTGAACATCAGGCAAAGGATTATTTTGTGACAATACAACAACATTCGATGCCGAAGTAACGTTTATTCTTGTGACGCTGAAGTTTTCCTGAACTGTTCCTTTTACGCGTACTCGGTCTCCTCTTTTAAGCGGGTCAGTTGCATCACCAGAAATCCAGATACCGCTCCATGGACCTGTTCCGTTTTGAATATAAACCCTGCGTGGTGAGGTTTGTGTGCCGCCTGCGCCTGAATAACTGAATGCTCTGATGTCACTTGTATCTGCAGTTACAATTCCCTCAACTCCGCGGACATCGAAGTTTTCATAGGCCGAACGTCCTCCGTTGTTAGGACAATATTGAACGTCCTGTATTGATAATGAATCGCTTGATTTTACAAAGTAAAAAAGTTTTGACTTCGCGCTATCCTGTGGTAAAATTCTCACACCGCCTGAATTATCCTGCGCTCTGAAAATATATTCAACTAAAGAACCCAACGGCTGTTGCGGGATTGTTCCGCTGTATATGTTTCCTGCGGCTCCCATTGTTACGGTTGTATAAGGACCTCTGTTAACTCTATAAAGTAGTTGTGCGCTTGTAATGCTTCCATCATCCGTAATTGAACAAGTTGCCAGAACATTATTTGAAGGAGTCGGTACACCGGGATTTCTTGAAGGGTTTGCAATAATCGGAGGAGTATTTCCCAAACTTAAATCATTCGGATAAATCGGAACGATTGCATAAGGAATCTGAGTTCCAAATGCCCCTTCATTGTTTGCGTTGATAATAACTCCCCGTATATAATTAACGGGCGTTCCGAAACTCGGATGTCTGTAACCGGTATCAAGAGTCTGCGCAGGGTCAGTCGTGAAGAAATTCGAAAAATCTCTCATGTATAATTTATTTCCATTGGCATCAACAATGCTCCATGGTTGTCTGTTTGCAATGCCGGAGGCAACAGTGACGTTTCTTATTTCAACATACATACCTTCATATTTTTCTCCATCGATGTAATTTATCGTTCCGCCGTTCGGATAATCACCGTTTGCAAAATCGGTTATGTTAACAAGTTTAGGAGTAGGTCTTTTTGTTGCTGCTCCGATTGGTGTTACAGTGTAACCAACTGCAGTATCGATGGCAAGCTGAGTTAACCAACCTGAGTTTGACGCAGGTGGCGTTCCTGTTCCCCAAAATTCCTGAACAACACCGCGAACTCTTATAACTTGCCCTGTATCCATTTGATCAAGCAAAGTTGCAGGACCTCTTGTGCCCTGTCTGATGACAAGACCTCCAAATAAGCCGTTAGCAGTGTCCTGAACATAGGCAGTATAACTATTTTGTCCTCTTAAAAGAGTTCTCTGGTCATTATGAGCCGGTGATACTCTTGAAGGAGCAACAATGCGGCATACTATTTCTACAGAGTCATCAATGATGTTTGACCTGTCTCTGCCAAGAGCCAATGAATCCGGTTGTTTGGTTTGGATTGTCTGTATCGGCACGGGAGTAAAAATACCCGAAGATATAAAATTAAAACCCAGAGAATAACCAATAAGTAATGTTATTATTAAAAGTGGTAAATATTTTATGTATTTCATAAGATTATATTTTTAAAATTCCTTTCTGTATAAGATTGGGATTCCCGCCTGCGCAGGAATGACTTCTATCTTTATTTAACTATTAAAAATTTTCCGCGTTTGATGTTGCCGGTTACTACGTCTTTAACCGTGAATAAATAAAGTCCAGTTGCAATTGCCTGTCCTTCCCGTGAAATTAAATCCCATGCATGTTCACCGCCTGCAAATTTTTGTGTTCCATCTGAGTAAGTCTTGAACCATTCAATATCGCTTCCATTATATGATGCTGCGTCATGATCGAGCTTATCAATTAAATCGCCGGATAAAGACCAGATAGAAATTTCACATTTTGATGGAAGATTATAAAAATATATTTTTCTTAAAACTTCTTTTTTTGCACCGCTTCCGTCCCATATTGCGCTTCCATAATATGGGTTGGGATAAACTCCAATTTCTGCATTTTCATTATTGTTTGCAGGAGTTCCTACAACTATTCTTTGTGCATTTGATAAAAGCGAACTTTCAAGCGACTCAAGATTTTGTGCAGAATCACCCTTGTCATAAGCGGTTACGGTATATACATATTGAAAACCATTCAGCTGATTAGGAAAATCAAATTTGTACCAGTATTTTGTAGTATCACCTTCAAACGTCATAGGTGTGTTAAGTTTTATGAATCCGAACCCAGTGTTATTAAAGTAAGAATTATGCGCGCTGTCAAAATCTGCAATAAGATTCAATTGTTCAGTCAGATCACCCGATAGCGTGAGTTCCGAACCGGGATTAGTTCTGTAAATTCTATAACCTTCAAAATCTTTTCTGTTTGAGATAGGGTCAACTGAATTCTCGCCATTGGTTGACCAGTAAAGAGTGACGTTCTGGTTTGCGATGACAGTTTTTAACTTTGGAATATCAGGCGGTGATGGAAGCAGATACCTGTCGAGGAATAAATTCCCATTAACATCTTCACCAGGGTCAAGACGCCCATTTTCATTTCTATCTTCACCATTATAAGCTCTCTGCGCCCAGAAAGCATTGTTATATAAAATTTCTTTCTGGAAATCCGTATCAAGATTCATCGGGTCAGTTCCGTTTTTCTTTGCGCAGATAACTCCAAAAACTATATTAACCGTATCCTGCAAATATCTGAGAGAAAATGCGTTGCCTGAGGTATCTCTGTAAGGACCGTAAGTTACCAGTGTTGAACGGTTACCGGGGTTTTGTCTTAAAAAATTTATTCTGTTTGTATCAATTCTGATACCCGGCGCAAGAAAGCCCTGCATCTTTGAATATCTTTGTGCGTCAGTTGTGGGTGAGAAATAAACGGGGTCAGTTGTATTTCTGAACTGCCATACCGTAAAATTCGTTCTTTGTCTTGTTGCTTCCGTATATGGCTTGGGGTAAGTCCCGAGAAGCTTTATACCGATATAATTATTTGTAAAGCCCGGGTCGCCGTTATAATCAAACTCATATGCCATTCGCAACGTATCAATCCATCCGTCACCGCCTTTGTTATAAAATGATGTTCCGCCCGGTGGGGTAATGTTTGTGTTTCTTACAACACAATCTGTCCACAGACCAAGATACAAACTGTCAATCGGAGCGTTATCGCCGCGATAACCGATGTTGATTATTTTATAGTTTAAGAGAACAAAAAAGTTAGCGTAGTTAAAATCGTATGTATAAGACTGGAGAAGAACTTTCGTCCCCATTGGTGTGTGATTCTGAATTACAACATTGCCGACAGATAAATTGGTATCAAAAAAATCACAAACAAAATCCTGATGAGAAACAGCATCGGGTCTATAGAACGATGACGTAGGTAAGCTTGAACGCTCGAGGATTCCCGAACCTGCAGCGTTTGTGAACTCAAATCCTTCATTACGCGTTGCGGTAGATACGTCAAGGGCACCTGTTGTTACATATAGCTGACCGTTTTTATATCCACCAATCCACAACCCGCCAAGAAACATATTTTCGATTCCTGAACCTTTGGGATATTGACATGAGGGTTGGTTTGGAAAGTTTACAAAACCGTTACCAATGGTTCCGTAATTAGTCACAGTCATTGCAATATTACCGACGTTGGTGAACTTATTATTAACGTCGTCGGTTTTACCATTTTTATCACCGGGTATAAGAAAAGCGCTGAACGATAAAACACAAAAAAGGATGCAGACCGGGTAAAAATATCTCAAGTAAGTGTAATGTTATATTGTTAAATATAGGAACGTAATATTAAGTAAATATTAATTTTAAAGTAACTATAAAATTTGTATATAAAGTAAGAATGAGTTTTGATATTGAAAAATAATTTTAAATTATATTTGAAAATTAAGAAAAACTTTTATTAAAATCCTGTCTGACTTTATAATGAAAAAGTAAAAAAGTAATTTGGATTTCTATTAATTTCACCACTGATAAAATTAATAAATGGATAATCAGACCACTTTCTGGGTAGTTTTTAACGTTTTGGTTGCTTTATTATTGTATCTTGACCTCGGAGTAATCAACCGAAAGTCTCATGTCATTAAAATGAAAGAGGCTCTTCTATGGAGCGTCTTCTGGGTTCTCCTCGCACTTATTTTCAATGTTGGAATTTATCTGTTTTATGAATCACCGCTTGGTTTATCCAAAAATGATGCTGCCTGGCAATTTCTTACGGGTTATGTCATTGAACGTTCATTAAGCATAGATAACATATTTGTCTTTGTGATTCTTTTTGCATATTTCGACGTTCCTGCAAAGTATCAGCACAAAGTCCTATTCTGGGGTATTATCGGAGCGTTAGTATCAAGAGGTATATTTATTTTTGCAGGAGTTGTATTAATTAACAAGTTTGCATTCCTGATTTATGTTCTCGGAGCATTTTTAATTTTTACCGGTGTAAAATTAATGTTTCAGAATGACAGGAAACTTGAACCTGAAAAAAATCCGGTTCTCAGATTGTTTAAGAAATTTTTTAAAGTTACCACTGATTATCACGGTGGAGATTTTTTTGTCCGTTTGAAACACGGGCTTTATGCAACACCGCTTTTTATTGTGCTTATTGTTATTGAAACAACCGACATTATCTTTGCAGTAGATTCAATCCCTGCAATACTTGCTGTAACCCGTGACCCTTTCATTGTTTACAGCTCCAATATCTTTGCGATTCTGGGTCTGCGCGCATTATATTTTGCAATGGCAAACCTGGTTGAGTTGTTTCATTATCTTAATTATGGGTTGTCATTGATACTCGTATTTGTCGGTGTAAAAATGATAATTAATCATTATTACGCTGCACATGTAATTCCCACAGAGTTATCTTTACTCGTAATCCTTATATTACTTGCCTCATCGATAATACTTTCATTAAAATATCCGAAGAAAAAAAAATCATAAAATAAAAGGTATCGAGAAATAATTCCTGATACCTTTTTACTTTATAAATTTATTAACTTTACGAACTTAAAAACTGAGCTTATTTGTTCAGCACCATTTTCTTTACTTCGGAATTTGTACTTGTCTGAAGCTTATAGAAATATATTCCGCTCGAAAGATTAAATCTTGATGCATCAAGAATGATTTCCTGCTCACCCGATTGATAATATTTATTATTTATAAGCTTCGCAATTTCTTTTCCGCTTATATCAAATAACGATAAGTTCACTACATCAGGTTTATAAAGATTGAAGGAAATCTTTGTAACAGGATTGAACGGATTCGGATAATTCTGGTTCAGCTTAAAGTTTGAAACCACGCTTGAGTTGCCCTCGATTCCAACAACCAAGTGAATAACTTTGTTGTCAGCCCAGTTCCAGAAATCATTTTCAGAATGTCCGTCGTGGTCAACAGCATTTCCGTTTGCAAAGATAGTATCTGTAATACCGATTATCGGCGCTTGATACTGGAATGTCCATATTACGGTATCGCTCTGGTCTAATTTAGGAAACTTATGAGTCAGCTCGTATGCCAGGGAAATGTTTGTTGAGTCTCTTTTCAATGTTGTGTCGAGAGGAGATAAAAGAACGTTTCCAAATCTTGCCGATATATCTGTTCCGGCTGCATTCATTCCAAATCTTACGACTCTGACCTGAAATGTTGCGGTTTGTCCGAATACCACTTGTGAAGGTCCGAGTATGGTAACGGATGTTCCCGGTGATGCATCCAGACCATGACATCCGCATCCGAATGTCGGTTCGGTTTTTTTGGTATAACCAACAATACCATCTTCAAATGCTGTCAAGTTAATGTAAAGAATTCCCCCGAAGGACAGCATTAAAAGCCAAATAGTAAATTTTTTAAATCTCATTTTTATTTTTATATTTTAAAGTCATTCCAATTTAAACTCATATAATAATAAATTCCATATAGATTTTTTAACTCTTATTCCGTCAACGCATAAACTTGCTTATAGGTTTTATATTATTATTTAATAATAATTTTCTTACTTTTGTTAAATTTTCATCATTTTATCAATATATCATTATCCTTTCCATAAACCCAAAATGAAAATATGCAAATAATCGACTGGGTTATAATTGTCTTATATTTTCTCATTTCATTAGCAATCGGTTTATACTATTCCAAACGCGCGGGAAAAGATACAGAAAGTTTTTTTCTTTCAGGAAGAAATCTCTCCTGGTGGCTTGCAGGTATCAGCATGGTTGCAACAACTTTTGCAGCTGATACTCCCCTTGCAGTAACTGAACTTGTCGGGCAAAACGGAATTGCAGGCAATTGGTTATGGTGGAACATGCTAATTGGCGGAATGCTTACAGTGTTTTTCTTTGCAAGGTTATGGCGCCGGGCAAACATACTCACGGATATAGAATTTATTGAACTAAGATATTCAGGAAAACTTGCATCTTTCCTCAGAGGATTCAAAGGTATTTATATGGGTGTTGTTATGAATACAATTATCATGGGTTGGGTAAATCTTGCGATGATAAAGATTTTGCTTGGAATGTTTCCGGAATATGTTAATGAATCGAATGTTCTTTTTTATGTTGGCGCTTGTATGTTAATCACAGCAGTTTACTCAGCGCTTTCAGGTTTATGGGGAGTTGCGGTTACTGATGCTTTTCAGTTTTGTCTTGCAATGGCAGGCTGCATCATTCTTGCAATCATAGTTGTTAATGAACCTGCAATTGGAGGAATTTCAGGATTGAAAGCAAAACTTCCTGATTGGGCATTACAATTCACACCGACAATTACATCAGCAGAATCGTCAATAGGCGCAGGCGGAGTGCTGGCATTGACAATATCTTCATTTCTTGCATTCATTGGCATTCAATGGTGGGCTTCATGGTATCCCGGCGCAGAACCGGGAGGCGGGGGTTACATTGCTCAAAGAATGATGAGCGCAAAAGATGAAAAAAATTCTTTGCTTGCAACTTTGTTTTTTCAGATAGCACATTATTGCATAAGACCCTGGCCATGGATTATTGTCGGGCTTTGCGCAATAGTTTTATATCCTGAGCTTTCAATGGCTGACAAAGGAATGGGCTTTGTGAGAGCAATGAATGATTATCTTCCGGCGGGATTAAAAGGGTTGTTGCTTGCGGCATTTTTTGCTGCATATATGTCAACAATTGCAACTCATCTGAACTGGGGAACATCATATTTTGTGAATGATTTTTACAGAAGATTTCTCAAGAAAAATGAAACTGAAAAACATTATGTTTCAGTTTCGAAGATAATGACAATTGTGTTTATGTTTTTGTCAATTATAGTAACGACACAGATGACAAGTATTTCAGGTGTATGGAGCTTTGTTATTGAGTGCGGCGCAGGTCTGGGGCTTGTATTAATACTGCGATGGTATTGGTGGAGAGTAAATGCCGTTAGTGAAATCGTTGCAACAATTACTCCATTTGTGGTTTATAGCATTTTAAAATTCGGTTTCCCCGAGGTTGCATTCCCGACTACGTTATATATAATTGTTCCTGCAACTACAATTGTATGGCTTATAGCAACATTTTTATCGAAACCTGTTGAAGAAAGTAAGCTTATTGAATTTTATAAGAGAGTGCATCCCGGAGGAATCGGCTGGAAGAAAATATCGAATAAGCTTCCTGATGTAAAATCTGATTCCGGATATTTTTATTTAATGCTTGACTGGGCAATGGGAGTAATTCTGGTTTATATGTTTTTATTCGGAATGGGTAAAATTATTTTCGGTGAAATCGGCATGGGCTTATTGTTTATTGCAATTGGTTTAGCCGCAGGATATGTAATTGTCTGGAGCTTTAACAAAATGGGCTGGGAGAAGTTAAAATAAAAAATGAATTTTAAATTTATATTCAGGGAATCGATTCGGGGGTTTAATAATGCAAAACTGTCAACGTTTGCCTCGATTTTAACTATAACGATTTCTTTGGTTCTTATAACCTTATATTACGTTATTTCAATAAGGTCAAACGAAACCATTAAAGCATTAAAAAACAGAGTCGAGCTGGAAGTATTTCTTGTTGATAGTTATTCAACTGAATCTCTTGATTCTCTTCGTGAGAACATAAAACGGACAGGAGGAGTTAAGGTTTTTGATTTTTTCAGCAAAGAAGAAGCATATAAAAAATTTGAGGAAGATTATGGAAAAGAAATGCTTGAAATATTTGAATATAATCCCCTGCCTGCTTCATTCAGAATAAATTTATATGATGAATATAAATCAAAAGACAGGCTTGAAAAGATAAAGGAACAGTTATCCAAAAACCCGATTGTCAGCGACATAATTTATCCTCAAAAAGACGTTGAGTTAATTGAATCAATGTCTTCATCACGATTATTTTATAATCTGGTAATATTAATAATCGTAATTATTGCATCATTGTTTCTCGTTTCAAATACAATACGGCTTGTGATTTTTTCCAAACGAAAGAATATTGAGGTTATGAAATTGCTTGGCTCGACAAGATTTTTCATTCAAGCGCCATTTTTAATCGAAGGCATTATACAGGGATTGCTTGGAAGCGTTTTATTTGTAATTTCTCTTTTGATTTTTAAATCGGTATTTAAGAATACATATTTGGAATCTGTTTTAACTACAAACTACTGGCTCGTTTTTGGCTCCGGTATTCTTCTCGGATTAATCGGAAGCGCAATATCTGTGAGAATGTTTTTTCCAAAAGGCGCAGCGGTAAAAAATTAAAATATATAAATGCTTAAATTTGGTGATAAAGCTCCTGATTTTTCTTTACCTGCCGATGATGGTTCGGTTATCAGTTTAAAAGATTTGAACGGGAAAAAAGTAATTTTATATTTTTATCCGAAGGATGACACATCCGGCTGCACGGCAGAAGCATGTGATTTCAGAGATAACATAAAAACTTTTAAGAAAAAAGATGTGGTTGTTATTGGAGTCAGTAAAGATTCCGTTAAATCCCATGCAAAATTTAAAAAGAAATTTGATTTAAATTTTCCTTTACTATCTGATGAAAGCTTAAGTATGCTTCAGGATTATGGAGTGTGGAAAGAAAAAAGTATGTACGGAAGGAAATATATGGGAATAGTGCGCACAACATTCATTATTAACGAAAAAGGAATTATAGAGAAAATTTTCGATAACGTTAAAGTTCCGAAACATGTCGAAACACTTCTATCTGAAGTTTAGAAAATATTTTTTTCTCTGAATTCATAAAGTGTATATAATATTAAATCAGTATTTAAACCTTAATATAAAGGAGGTGTAATGAACAAATATCTTACAGAATTAGTTGGAACATTTTTCTTAGTCTTAACAATCGGGATGTCGGCAAACCCAATTGCAATTGGTTCAATCTTAATGGTCATGGTCTATATGGGAGGAAACATTTCGGGGGCTCACTATAACCCTGCGGTTACATTGGCAATTTTAATCAGAGGTAAAATTAACGCAAAAGATGCAAGCATATACATGGTGTTTCAGATTATCGGTGCAACAATAGCATCTTTCATTATTCAAAGACATTTCGGCACAATTGGCTTTCCTATGCCGAGCCTTGGAGTATCCTTTATCGGTGCGGTTTTTTATGAAATTGCATTTACATTTGCTCTCGCATTAGTTGTATTAAACGTTGCAACAACCAAAAAAGCTGCAGGTAATTCTTATTATGGTCTTGCAATAGGTTTTACAGTCCTTGCAGGTGCTTATTCTGTCGGTTCTTTATCGGGAGGAGCATTCAACCCAGCGGTTGCATTGGGACCAATGATTGCAGATTTGTTCGGAACAAGACAGTTGCTTTCAAATACCGCAATTTACATTCTTGGACCATTTGTCGGAGCATCAATTGCAGCATTTTTCTTTAAATTCCAGAATCCGGACGAGGAGTAAATTTTTGTTCAATGTCATTTCGAGGAGTGAAACAACAAAGAATCCCTTGACACTGGGATTCTTCGCTTTGCTCTCCACAGGAGTCCTTTGGACAGAATGACAAAAATTTTAATTAAACATCATGTCAGAACTATATCTCAAAAAAGTCGAAGACGACGCATACAAAAAAAAGTTTATCGATTTTCCATATCAACTTTACAGAGGAAACGATTATTGGGTTCCACCTTTAAGGTTTGATGTTAAGAACAATCTCGATACTGTTAAAAATCCTTTTTATCAGCATGCAAAAATTGCAATGTGGCTTGCTTACAAAGATGGGGAGATTGCCGGAAGAATTGCCGCAATTACGAATGAATCACATAATAAATTTTATAATGATAAAGTCGGGTTCTTTGGATTCTTTGAATGTATAAACGACGTTCAGGTTTCAAGGATGCTTTTCGATGAAGCATCTAAATGGCTGAAGGAGCAAGGTAAAGATGTTATGCGCGGACCGGTTAATCCTTCAATGAATGATGAATGCGGTTTGTTGATAAATGCATTTGACCAGAGCAATGTTTTATTGATGCCGTATAACTTTGAATATTATATCAAGCTTTTAGAAGATTTCGGCTTTCATAAGGCAAAGGATTTATATGCATTCTGGATAAGCAAGGATGTAATCAAGAATGAAAAGATGATGGCAAAGCTCGACCGTGTTGCTAATATGATTATTAAGAAAGAAAATATTAAAATCCGAAATGTGAACATGAAAGACTTTAAGAATGAAGTTCAGAAGGTTCGTGAAGTTTACAATAATGCTTGGAGCGCTAACTGGGGCTTTGTTCCGATGACCGAAGCTGAGTTCAATTTTGTTGCAGCAAACATGAAGCTCGCAGTTGACCCTGATTATGTAGAGTTTGCTGAAATAAACGGCAAGCCTGTCGGTTTCACACTTGTTCTTCCCGACTTAAATCAAGCAACAAAAGGAATTAACGGCAAGCTGTTCCCCTTCGGAATTTTTAAGTTTCTTGCAGCGAAGAAAAAAATTAACCGCGTAAGAGTTATTATTATGGGTGTGATAAAAGAATATCAGAAAAAAGGAATCGATGCAATTTTTTATCGTGATACAATTGTGATGGGGAATAAAAAAAATGTAACCGGTGCTGAAATATCATGGGTGCTTGAAGATAATATGCCAATGGTGCAGTCAGCAGTGAATCTCGGTGCGGAAATTTATAAGACTTATAGAATTTACGACAAGAGTTTATAATACTTGTATTTAAATGAGAAAAATAATCACTCATACATTCGTAACCTTAGACAGCGTAATGCAAGCGCCGGGCGGTCCCGATGAAGATAGGACGGGCGATTTTGCTTACGGCGGATGGACTTTCAATTATATGGATGATGTGCTGGACAAAATTCTGCATGAATTTATGGCGATACCTTTTGAACTGCTCCTTGGCAGACGAACATATGATATTTTTGTTAAATATTGGCCGAATGATACGACCACTGAATTTGTAGCAACGCCTTTCAATAGCACAAGAAAATGGGTTGTATCTCATAAGAACATAAACCTTTCATGGAATAATTCTTCGCTTATCACCGGTGATGTATTAAAGCAAATAAAAAAACTCAAAGAAGAAGATGGCAAAGATTTATGGGTATACGGCAGCGGGAATCTTGTTCAAACTCTATTAGCAAATCACCTAATAGATGTTATGCATATTTGGATTTTTCCGGTTATTCTTGGAAAGGGTAAGCGTTTATTTGAAAACAGTGTTCAAGCTGAAGGATTCAAACTTGTTGATTCTGTTATTTCTACAAGCGGTGTGATAGTTGCCACTTACGAACCAGGCAAAGAAATCAAGACAGGAAACGTGGACGGTTCATGAAAAGTTCTGTATTTTTACAAACCTGCCATTAAGGCGATGGTTATTATTAATACGAAGAGTTTTATCCAGGTCATATTTTTCATCAGAATCCCGCCTTCGCGGGGATGACTTCGGTTTTATTTCTTTCTCGAATCGGCTATGTCTTCTCTTAAATTATCTGACAAGTTATAAGCAATCTTTGAAGCGGATAAATCAATACTGTTTCTTATTTCTTCATCACTCATATTCATTAACTTAATTATGTTAATAACTCTGTTTATATCTTTAATTTTTTTATCGTTTGGATTGTAAGCATACCATTCCTCAAATGGTTCGTTTATACCCTCGGTATTTTTCCAGACTATTGCCCCGGATTTTCTATCGAAAATTGATAAAGTACCTGAGAAGTGTGAATAAATATTATAGTCATCAACATTGAGAGTATACTTATTCATTTGTGTTTCAACTATTATGTCCGGATTTTCATCAAGTGATTCTACCGGCACAATATTGTAATATGTTCTGAGGATTTCTTCAATTGAACCCGAAACATTTTCGGCAATTGAGTCAGGATTGAATAATCTTTGAATTTTTGCCTCAACATCTTTTTTTACATATCCTCCTCCTATATCATATATAATATCAATTAAAACTCCTTCTTTACTTTTCTTTGAAGATTCAAAGTTTATGTTCACCCGGGATGCAGCAGTTCCTGTTCTTGTCTTGAATAAAACCTTTGTACCTGAGAGATTATATTTGGAAAGTTCATTAACAGAAGAACACGAACCCGCCATAACTGTTATAATCAGAACTAATAAAAATAGTTTAAACCATTTCATATTATTGTGACATTTTATTTAACCTGTCAAGACGGTCTTTTTCATACTCGGCTAACCAAATATCTTTGCTTAACAAATCATAAGCTTTTTTAAAATACGGTTTCGATTCCTCAATTCTTCCAAGAAGATATAAGTTTTCAGCAATCTCTTCATAGCCATAGCCGTCTTCTTTCAGCTTCTTACCCTCAGTTTCTTCCATAAGTTTCATTTGCGCATTGAGAGCTTCCTGGTACTTCCCCATTTCACGTAAAATGCGCGCTACAGACCATCTCGCGATAAGCGTTTCTTTCACTGAACCTTTTTGGGAATGCCATTCCACATTTTTTTGATGAAGCTCCATTGCCTTATCAAGATTTTTCATGTCAAAATAAGTCCATGCAGTATTATTATATAAAGAACCCAGCCAGTTTCTTGCTTTCTCGTCTTTGGATTCTTCCGCATCTTTTATTGCAATCTCATTCCACTTAAGCGACTCATCACCTTTTTCAACAATACCCATCATATGTGCTGCATCAACTGCATAGCTGTCAAATCCCCTTTCCATTGCTTTTTGATATGCTTCAATGAAAAATTTTCTTGCTTCATCGGAATGCTTAGATGAATTATAAACTCTTCCGCGTTCGAGCATGTAACGAACTTCACCTAACTGTGTATCTGTATCTAACATCTTCAGAGCTTTATCAAGGGTCTTATGAGCTTCATCAAATTTCATCTGCAAGCCCTGCGTGCGTGCAATCTGTGTGATAAGCTGAACAAGATAATCCTTATCACCGGACTTTTCAGCTTCAGATAAAAGAGCGGTAAATTTCTTTTCAGTTTCCGCGGGATTACTGTAATCCCAGAGAGAATTTATTTCAGGTAAATTATTTTCCACAATAAATATTATTTGAAATTATTTTGAATTAAAAATAGATTGCAGTGTATATCTTGCCCAGCCGTGATGAGCGATTTCTTTATCGGACGGCAAGTTGTTAACATCAAACCATTTTGCCTCATCGATATTTTTCGATGGAGTTGTTTCAGGCATAGAACTTAATCGCAGCGCATAATGAAATATAAGATGCCATGACTTATCTCCGCCTTTAAATGATTCAAAAAAACAAAATTTAATTTCGCTTGGATTTTGCGGATTGTAGTTAAGCTGTTCCTTTAAGATTCTCATTGCGGCATCATCGGGATGCTCAACTTCGTGAATATAATCATCGGGAATGAACCATCCTTTCTGATGGTCATAATCATTGACATCCTTGTAACGAACCAGCAAAGTTTGTTCTTTGCAGATTACTGCAACATCACAGACAAGTTTAACTTGATGTATCATTTTTTTTAATTTATTGCTTTAAAATTTGGAAATTCTTCATTTGCCTCGGGTAGCTTTGATAAATGCGTTCCGACTTCGTCGCACAGAACCTCAAATTCTTTCCAGAACGACCAAACGCCTTCATCTTTGTGAGCATCATCGATGCGTTTCTGGCTCACCCACTCAAAAATTTCCATGAATATATTCGGGTCATTAAATGAATTCACAAAAACACTTGGTCGTGAAGTTACAAAATTATTTTCAAGCAAATATTTTCGTTTTCTGCTTACAAGGTCGGTGAGCTTTTCACCGCATCCCGGCTTTGCTTTATAAACTGCAAGCACTAATAATGGTTGTTGCATTGTAGTTTGTAAAGTTAAAAGTTTTAAAGTTCATAAAGTAACACACCCCGTCACTTCGTGACACCACTCTCAAGAGAGAATTTTAATTCTCACGTTTCACATTTGACGGTTGACAAGAAATTACCATTTACTAAAATAATCTGCAATTTCCGAATATGCCAAATATCCAAATAATAATAATGAAATGATAAGAAAAATATTTATCCATATAGGATTACGAAATCCTTGAACCAAAGTTTTTTTGTTGTTCAAAATAAGAAGAGTAACCGCAAGAAACGGCATAAATAAGGCACCGATTACCGTATATATCAAAATAATATAGACAGGTCGATTTACAAACAATAAAACAAGAGGAAGAATTGCGATATAAAATAAAAACCAGTTATAATACTTTTTGAACTGCTTTGAGTCAATATTACTTGTGGTTGTATGTTTTTTGTATGAATCAATAAAGTCAGCAAACATGTACGGCACACCCTGAAAAACCCCAATGAGTGAAGTCACAACTGCCGCCCAAAAGCCAATAAGATATATCCATCTTAAAAAACTGCCTGATACTGCCTGAATCTTGTCTGCAACTGCAACAAGGATTTTCTCACCCGTTACCATTTCAGGACTTATTCCCGATGCAATAATTGCAACTGATATACAGAACAATCCTGTGAAGAAATAAGCGGCGAACAAATCCACTTTTGATTTTTTATAGTCAGACTGACTGTTCCATTTTTTCTCGCGTATCCAGTAACTATATGAGAGAATCGTCACGCTTCCGCCAACACCACCGATAACGCTCAAGATGAATTTTGATGAACCTTCGGGCAATTCAGGCACAAAAATAGACTTAAATGTCAAACCCCAATCAGGATTTATCCAGATTGCACAAGATATAAGCGTGATGAACATAAGAACAACGAAATATTTCATCAGCTTTTCGAAGAACGAATATTTGCTATAAAATATAATTGCTAATGTAACAAGCGAATGCATCACCGCCCAGACTTCGATTGAGAAAACAGGGAACATTGTATTAAAAACCAGTCCGCAAGAAATGGTAAGCGCTGCACTCACAACAAATCCCCACAGAAAAAGGTAAATTATAAAGTAGAATGAAACAAATTTATGTAAATGATGAATCCATCCTTCAAGAAGAGTGGAGCCGGTTGCAAACTGCCAGCGGGATATACCCTCGTTCAATACATACTTCAGAACCGCTCCAAAGACAATCGCCCATAATATGATAAGCCCGTATTTACCTCCGGAAACTGTAGCAGCTACCATATCTCCAGCACCAACGCCTGTAGCAGCTACTGCGAAACCGGGTCCAATTGACTTCAATAAGTCTATGATTTTCTTCAAGTTACCTTTAAATCTTAAAATTTTACTTTAACCGGACAAATATAATAATTAAAATCGATAAAATTAAGGTTAGAAAGATTTGCCCGACCGGATGGACTGGCTAATGGTTTGCAATTTAAAATTAGGTTGAGTATCTTAATTATCGTTTTTAACAGATAATCAAGTTTTTTCGAAATATAAGCGTTCTTTGAAATTTCAGCACAGGATTAAATAATAATGTGCTAATATTTTGAAACCCAAGTGTTGTTAAATCATTTGATAAATTAAACAGGAGATGCATTTGCGGACACTCAAAATTAATGCTTTAGTTATTATATTAACAGCATTATTTTTATTTAATCCAATTAACTCAAAAAACAGTAGTTTAAACGCCAAGACCAAAAATGATGGTATAGGATTTACCCAGTCAGGGATAGCTTCCTGGTACGGACCAGGATTCCAAGGTAGAAAAACTGCAAGCGGCGAAAGATTCAATACACATGATATGACTGCAGCACACAAAACCTTGCCCTTTGGCTCAATTGTTAAAGTAACAAATCAAGAAAACGGTAAATCAGTTGTCGTAAAAATCAATGACAGAGGTCCTTACATAAAGGGAAGAATCATTGATTTATCACATGCGGCAAAAGAAGAATTAGGAATGGGTGGTCTTGCTGACGTGATAATCGAAGTCATTGACCCGGAAACTCTGGAATCTGAAGAAGGCACTGAAATAACAACGGTAACGTTGTTTGAAAACATGCTTCCGGCAAATTCACAGGTTATTATCGAATACTCAAAACAAGAGGGTCAAGAATCGAGTGAACAGTTAGCTCAATTAGAAGTTAACGAAATATTCGGTTCTATGAACAAGATTAATATCAAGGTTATCACACCAGGAGTTGATACTAAATCGATATCTTACACTTTTCCCGACGGGACGTATTCGCCGGAGCAAAAACCCGAAGTAGGTTACTTAGATGTAACTTCAAAGATTAAATCATTATCGGGGTTCACTTTTAAAATTGCTCAAGTCGCGGACAAAGAACAAGCATACGAGTTAATTGGAAATCTTGAGTCTAATGAATTCCAGACAATTATGATGGAAGAAACCATTACAGCAGACTCAAGGTACTATACGATTTACGCAGGAAATTATGAATATAAAAGCCAGTCACGAAGCGATAAAAGAAAGTTAGTAAGGATGGATATAGCGCCATTGTTGGTGAGAATAGGAAGTTAAGTTAAATCGTAAAACACACTTAAAAAAGCCGGTCACAAGCCGGCTTTTTTGTTTTGTAAAAGTTTTTGAAGTTGAACAACGCTGATAGTTATGATTTTTTATGATTATACTTTATTGAAAAACTTAAACTTTTTGACACAAATTAATTTGGATTTTCAAACTTATCCAAAATTTTATAACATTTAAAAGCTGAAGTCATTCCCGCGCAGGCGGGAATCCCATTCTAAACATACTTTGCCCCTGAAATAAATTTCTAAGAGGATTGCTTTAGAGTATCGTATGATTTGTGAGAGAGTAATACGAGATGAGTATGGATTCCTGCCTCCGCAGGAAAGACAGCTTTGCTGTTACTTATAGAAATTATTTTCAAAATCATAGTCCATTTTGAAATATCTTACTGCCTTATATATGGAACTTGCTAATTGGTACTGTCCGTTTTCTGAAACAAGATAGTTCTCATCATTTTCATTTGTTAAAAAACCGCATTCAATCAATACTGCAGGCATCGAAGCACCATAAAGCACAATGAACGGTTCCTGTTTTATTCCCCTGCTGATTAACGAAGTTCCTTTAAGCATTTCAGTTTGCAATATAGAAGCAAAGCGCTCTTCGTTTTTATAAAACGAAAATTCAAAAAGAGATGATAATACTTTTTTGCTTACAGTGTCTTCAGGATAATATCCGAGCTCTTCGAGATAATTATTCTGCTGCATTGTTATTTCTTTAGCTTTCTCAAGGCGAACAGGGTCTAATAAATAAATTTCAAAACCTGTTTTCGCTTCTTCTGTCGGAAGCTTGGAATTACAATGAATGCTTATAAATAAATTACCGTCATTCTCATTTGCAATCTTTCCTCTGTCAAGCAATTCAATGAACCTATCATCTTCCCGTGTCATAATGACATTCAAATCACGGTAATTGTTTTCTAAAAATTCTTTCAGTTTGAAACTTATCTGGAGATTCAAATCTTTTTCTTTTATTCCATTTGGACTGATTGCGCCGGGGTCTTTACCTCCATGACCGGGGTCAATGATTACTGTTGTAATTTTTTTGGGATAACCGGGATTATCCTCTGTCTGTGTTGTTGAGACGATAGGAATTGAGAATAAGAATATAATTATAAATAAAATTTTCATTGCCTTGTGAATGGGATTCCCGCCTTCGCGGGAATGACTTCTAAAATCAATTATCTACCTGTAATTCGTAAATTGAAATGCAAAGTCGAGATTTGCGTTTCGCATCAAGTTCATTACTTCCTGTAAATCATCTTTTGCTTTCCCAGAGACTCTCACCTGTTCATCCTGAATCGATGCCTGAACTTTCAACTTGCTGTCCTTAATCATTTTCACAATTTTCTTTGCATTTTCCTTATCAATCCCCTGCTGAAGCTGTATTGTTTGTCTTGCAGAACCCATTGTTCCCGTTTCAATCTCATCATACTTTAAAGCTTTAATAGAAATTCCACGTTTAATTAATTTATTCTGTAAAATGTCATTCACTGATTTAAGTGAAAACTCATCTTTTGAGCTGACTTTGATCAATTTATCTTTTCTGTTAAGCTCAATCTCACTTTTCGAGTCTTTTAAGTCATATCTTTGCTGGACTTCTTTAATTGCCTGATTAACTGCATTATCAACCTCCTGCAGGTCAATTTCAGAAACTATATCAAATGAGAAACTATTTGCCATAAATTTGTATTTAAAATAAAAATAGCAATTTTTTTGATAAGGTATTAGGTATATATAAGTTACAATAAGTTAATTTTATTGGCATAGAATAAAACCATTAAATTATATATATTATTACCACTTAAATAAATTTCCGGAGAAAATTATGAAATACTTAAATCAAAAGTTCACAGGATTTTTTCTTACATTATTTGCTTTGGCATTTGCAGTTTATGTTATGGGGTGCGCATCTGCGGAAACAACTACAGGTAAGCTTGCCTTTCAACAGAAAGATTATGTAAAAGCAGAGATAGAATTGCAAAAGGGATTGCAAAAAAATCCTAATGATGCAGAAGCATGGTATATGCTTGGCTATTCTCAGTTCCAAAACGGGAAATTTAATGATTCTCATGTTTCATTAACTAAAGCTGCAAGCTTATCACCTACTTACAAACCATATCTTATTGAAATGTGGGGACTTGGAATTAATGAAGGAGTAAAAGTTCTTAATCGCGGAGTAGACTTTTATAACAAAAAAGACTCTCTCAAAGCAAGAGATGAATTTATGAGAGCCCGTGATTATTTTGCATTTGCAAGAGGTGTAAATCCGGATAGTATTCAAAGTTACCAATTTTTAGCTGATGCATATACTCTGCTTGGTCAAAGTGACAGTGCATTGACACTTTATGATTTCATATTAGCGAAAACCTCAAGCGCGGAAGATGCAGAACGAGCTGCAAAACTTTTATATAATTCGGCAAGAAACGCAGCTCAGAATAAAAATTATACTGATGCTGCGGTTATTTATGACAGAATTTTGAGTATATCCAGCCTGCCTAAATCAAATGAATATTATATCGGAACATTGTTTGATGCAGGATATAATCAATATCAATTAGCTTTGACAAAAGAATCAAAAACTGAATACGAACCATATTTAAGAAAATCACTCGAATATTTAGAACCATATACACAGGTTTCAAATAACAGAGAAACATTAAAATCAACCTATCAGATTTTGGTTGAAGTATATGAAGCATTGAATATGGATGACAAAAAAGCTGATGCACAGGCAAAATTAAATGCTTTAAATTAATTCAATGTCAAACGGTTATCAACAACAATATCAGCAGCAGCCAAAAAAATCTTCCTTCTGGAAGTGGTTCTGGGGAATAACACTTTTTGTGTTACTCATCTGCATTATTGGGTTGAGTGTTTTATTTTATGTAGCCATTAACAGAATTTCAGGCGGTGACGGAAAAGATTTTTATTTTGAATACTCAGGCAGCGGCAAAGGAAAAATTGCTGTTGTTGAGCTTGATTATACGATTATTACAGCAGAACCGATTGTCAGGCAGTTTACTAAATTTAGGGACGATAAATCAATCCAGGCAATTGTCCTAAGAATTAATACCCCGGGCGGCGGTGTTGCAGCTTCACAGGAGATGTATGAAATTATCAAAAATACCAGCGAGAAAAAGCCGGTTGTTGTTTCAATGGGAAGTATCGGAGCAAGCGGTGGTTATTATGCTGCATGCGGAAGCTCATTGATTGTCGCGAATCCCGGTTCGCTTGTCGGCAGCATTGGAGTAATTGCAAACTTCATTTCAATTAAAGGTCTTGCAGATGACTGGGGCATCAAGGAAACGACAATTAAAAGCGGCGAACTTAAAGATGCAGGAAATCCTTTCAGAGAGCCGAATGCAAAAGACATAGCATATTTTCAGGATATTGTTGATAATAGCTTCAGACAATTTTTTAATGTTGTAAAAAATGCAAGAAATTTAGACAGCACGGAGCTTATAAAAATTGCCAACGGCAGAGTGTTCACCGGAGAACAGGGAATTGGTTTAGGCCTTGTTGATACGCTTGGAACATTTGAAGATGCGATAAAGATAACGGCAGACATGGTCGGCATAGAAGGAAAACCTGTTTTAGTGCGTGAGCGTGAGAGAAGAAATTATTTCGATTTATTTTATGAGAGCATGTTTAAATCGGAATTAAAAGAAGTTAAGGATGAATTGAAAACTGAATTTCTCGAACAACCTATTTTGCAGTATAAGTTTGTTCCATCAGGAATAAATATTCCGTAAACTAAAATAAATTTATGACCAGAGCTCAGATAGCCGCGAAAATTTCAGAGGCAACGGGATTAAGCAAAAAGGAAACAGAGATTGTTGTCGAAGGATTTATTTCATGCGTGATTGAATCATTAAGAAATAACGAGTCTATTGAAATAAGAGGATTCGGAACATTCAAAAATAACGTAAAAGAACCAAGGGAAGCACGAAACCCTAAAACGGGTGAAAAAGTGCATTTATCTAAGAGATATATTCCCTATTTTAAGGTGTCAAAAGAGTTTAAAAAAACAGTTCAGGAGAGCTTAGAAAAAAAATAAAAAAAGGAAACATCAATGCCTTGCGGTAAAAAAAGAAAACGTGCGAAGATGTCAACGCACAAAAGAAAGAAAAGACTAAGAAAGAACAGACATAAAAAGAAAATCAGATAGTTTTGTTTTGATTTAATTCGATTGACTGATGTAAGGGGCTTAACGCCCCTTTTTGCATTTATGATGGATATATAAGGTTTAGTAGGACAGACATTCCTGTCTGTCCCGACAGGCAAGAATGCCTGTCCTACTCATATAGTTAAGATGGATTACTTGCGCTTTGAAGAAACTGAATAAGTTTATCTTTGCCGTAGATGGTGGCAATGTTCGGAAGCTCCGGACCATGCTCTTCACCTGTTAAAGCTATACGAACCGGCTTGAATAAATTCTTTCCTTTAACCTCGGTTTCTTTTCCAACTTCATTTAATGTATTCTTAAACCAATCAGGCGTAATTTCATTAATTCCCTGTAACTTAGCTATTAATGCTTCAAAAACTTTCTTGCTGTTTTCGTTGTATACTATCTCTTTAAATTCGGATGGAATAGTGATATTATCTTTCTCTAAAACCCTCGTCTGTCCCGGAATATCTGATAGCTTTTCAAGATAAACTCTTATAGTTGATAATATGAATTTTAGTTTTTCTTTATCGTTTAAATCGAGTTCAGTTCCTGCAAAATACGGCATTGAGATTTCTAATAAGTTATCCAAATCATAAGATTTGATATACTCATTATTCATCCAGTTAAGTTTATTTAAATCAAACACTGCTCCTGCAATCTGGACACGTTCTAATGAAAAGTTTTTAATAAGTTCTTCCATTGACATGATTTCTTCATTGGCTTTACTTTCTTTGTCATCCTTCTTCTCATGTTTTTCACCCTCAATATTAGAATGCGCAGGATGCCAGCCGAGCAAAGCAATAAAATTTAGAAATGCTTCTTTGAGATAACCTTTGCGTAAATAATCCTCGACAGCAACATCACCCTGACGTTTGCTTAGTTTTGATTTATCCGGATTCAATAACAGTGGCACATGAGCCATTTTAGGAATTTCCCATCCGAACGCATTATATAATAAAATATGTTTAGGAACGGAAGTAATCCATTCCTCACCGCGAATTATGTGCGTAATTTCCATCAGATGGTCATCGACCACATTAGCAAGATGATATGTTGGAAAGCCGTCTGACTTCAATAACACCTGGTCATCAACCTGATTTGTCTCGAATTTTATAGTTCCTTTAATAATGTCATCAAACTTCACTTCTTCGTTCAAAGGAACTTTAAGGCGGATTACATATGGTTTGCCTTCTTTAAGATTTTTTCTGACTTCTTCAGGAGTTAAATTTCGCGCTCTTCTATCGTAAGCAGTCTGCCTTCCTTCGAGCTGCTGCATTTTTCGCATTTCATCAAGCTCTTCGGGAGTTTCAAATGCATAATATGCGAAACCTTTTTCGACAAGCTCATCACAATATTTTTTATAGATATCTAAACGTTCAGATTGAAAATAAGGACCATAGTCACCGCCCCACATAGGACCTTCGTCATAGTCAATGCCAAGGTCTGAAAGAACCTTCACAAGATTTTCAATTGAGCCCTCGACAAATCGTGTCCGGTCAGTATCTTCAATACGAATTATTAATTTTCCGTTATGCTTTTTTGCAAAAAGATAATTAAACAATGCTGTGCGCAATGAGCCAACATGAACATACCCCGTTGGTGATGGCGCAAACCTTACTCTTACTTCTTCTGAAATCATTAAATTTTTATTAAGTTAATCTATAAATTATTAATTACTATTACAAACTCACCTTTTGTTTTAAACTTATTTTTTCCATCTTTGTTGGTGTTTTCACCAACAAAATCTTTGACTTTTCCTCTTATTTCTTCCTCAAACATCTTTGTCAGCTCACGACAAATTGCAATTTCTTTATTGCCTAAAAACTTATGAATATCTTCAAGAGTCCGCATAACTCTGAATGGTGATTCAAAAATCACAAGCAATGCTTTTATCTTTGAAAGCTCTGTAAAAGTTTTTTCACGTCCTTTTTTCTGAGGAAGAAATCCCTGAAAATAAAATTTCTTAATTTTAAATCCTGATAAAACCAATGAATGAATAACTGATGACGCTCCGGGAATGCTGATTACATTAATTCCCTGCCTAACGCACTCGTTGACCAATATTCCACCCGGATCTGAGATACAAGGAGTTCCTGCATCTGAAACAACCGCAACGGAATCCCCATTTTGAAGTCGTTCGATTATATATTCAATTTTTACATTCTCATTATGAGAAAAGTAACTCGTCAGTTCGTTTCTTATGCCATAATGTTTCAGCAAAATACCTGTTTTGCGTGTATCTTCACATGCAATCAAATTAACATTTTTAAGAACATGCAGTGCACGAAATGAAATATCTTCAAGATTGCCAATTGGTGTTGAGACTATGTATAACGTTGACCGCGCAACTGATAATTCAGGAAATTTTGTGCTTATAAATCCTTCATGATTTTCTTTAGTTATTATCATTGTTTCAATCCCGGGATTCCCGCCTTCGCGGGAATGACTTCATTTACATCACAGCACCAGCTTTCGCAATTTTGAAGATAAATAATCAATTGAAAGAACAAGAACGATAATCGTAATCAAGATTATGCTTACTTCTTTATACATAAACAGCATCATATATTGATTGAGAAGGAATCCAATACCACCTGCACCGACAAGTCCCAGAACTACCGCCGCTCTTATGTTCAGTTCAAACCTGAACAAGAAATAGGAAATAAAATATGGCAGCACTTGCGGAAGAACAGCCCAACGAATTACTTCGAGCTTCGATGCTCCGACAGATTCAAGTGCTTCGACAGGACCTTTATCGATTGTCTCGATTGATTCATAAAAAAGTTTCCCAAGCATACCAATTGAGTGAATTGCCAGTGCAAGGACACCCGGAAACGGTCCGAGTCCGACTGCCGATACAAATATCAAAGCAAAAATCAGAATATCAATAGAACGTGTGATATTGAAAATCAGCTGAGTGAACCAGCGGAAAATTTTTCCGATGATTGATTTCTCGCTCGTTAAATTTCTTGCAGCAAAAAAGCTCAGCGGAAATGCAATGATTGCAGAAAGTGTTGTACCGATTAAAGCTAACTGAACGGTAATGATTACAGCCTCAAGAACCTGTGGAAAAATATCTATGTTCGGCGGAAAAAGTCCTTCCATAAATATCCAGATATTCGGAAGTCCCTGGTAAAGCTTCGTAATTGAAAACTCAACAGCTCCAAACGAGATATAATATATCTGTAGAACAATTATGACAAGCAGAAGCTTATTGAGTTTTTTAAACAACTCAAAATCTTCTTTCTTGATTTGTTTGATGTCGGATAAATCCCGCTGTTTAATATTTGAGCTTAAATCCGTCAATAAATTAATTATAAATTTTCTAAATCTTGTTTATCCTGGTGATAAATTTTTTCAATCATGTGATGAGTAAGTTCTTCGGGCTTTCCGTCAAATACAACTTCGCCTTTGTTAAATCCGATAATTCTGGTCGAATACATCTTTGCATATTCAATCACGTGAACATTCAACAAAATTGTTATCTGCTTTTCATCGTTAAATTTTTTGAGAAGTCCGAGAATAATTCCCGAAAGCTTGGGGTCAAGCGATGCCATTGGCTCATCTGCGAGAATAATGTCCGGCTCCTGCATTACCGCGCGGGCAATTGCAACACGTTGCTGTTGTCCGCCTGAAAGATTATCTGCACGAACTTTCATCTTTTCGATAAGTCCGACTTCATTCAAATAATACTTAGCTTTATCAATGTCAGTCTTAGAATAAGAGCCGACAAGATTCCGCCATAAAGTGTTATATGCAATTCGTCCCATCAAAACATTTCGCATCACTGAAATATTTTTAACCAGATTGAATTGTTGAAAAACAAACCCGATTTTTTTTCTGATTTCTCTGAGCTGTTGACCGTGAGCATTGGTAATATCCTCACCTTTGAAAATCATTTTACCCGAACTGATCGTATTCATGCGGTTTATACAGCGCAAAAATGTTGACTTCCCTGCTCCGCTAAGTCCAATTATAGATACAAATTCACCTTTCTCTATTTTCAGATTAACGTTTTTTAGAGCATAAACTTCTTTTGTATGCTCGGTTGCCGGATATAATTTTGTAAGATTGACCGCTTCTATCATTTTTCCGGTTGAACGTTTAACATTTTTCCTGCTTCGCGGACAATATCATATTCTTCAGGTTTTGCCAAAACAAATTTTTCTCGGTCAAATGATTTTATAATCTTCTTTCCTTCTTCACTATCAGCTATCGTTAATAAAAAATCTTGAAGTTTTTTTGTAACATCAGGATGTGAAACTTCAAAATCTCCACGCACCGTAAAAACATCCATCGGGATTTTTTCAGTATAATAAATCGCCTTAATCATTTTTTTATCTTCAGGGTCTTTCAAATATCTGTCCCATGCACCGCTTATGTTCTCGTTATCGTTTGCAAATGTTGCGCCTGCGTCAACTTTTTTATTAAACACCGATAGCACAACTGCATCGTGTCCGCCTGCATTCAGCTCTTCACCAAAAAATGTTTTATCCTGGTCATCAAGCAGAATGTGATTTTTAATCAAGCTTGCTTTCGGAAAAATATATCCACCTGCAGATGTCGGCTGAGCCCATGCAATGGTTTTTCCTTTAAGCTGTTGAATGCTGTCTATTCCCGAATCCTTGCGGACGATGATTGCACTAAAATAATAATCTTTGCCATCACGAACGGTTTTTAAAAGCAATTTTGCATTGGCAATTTTTTCTGCTTCAGTGAAAGCAAAAGGTGGAAAAGTTGCAAAGTCAATCTGATTTGCTTTCATTGCTTCGATAAGCGTATTGTAACTTGTTGAAATAAATATTTTTACGCGAAGACCGGTTTTTTCTTTTATCATTTTTGCCAGATTATCGGCGTTGGTTTTCACAACATCGGAATTTTCCGACGGCACAAAACCGATAACAGCATCATATGTTTCTTCTTTTTGAGTGCCCTGCGTAAAAATCACATAGCCCAAAAAGATGAAAATAATTAACAATAATACGGTTGTTAGAGGTGATTTCAATTAAAAATTATGATAAATATATTTGTAAATATAGCGAAATTCCGCTTTTGAATAAGTTGAAATGCTAATACCCTAAAGGCGGGTAAATAATTTTGCTGTCATAATGGTTTATGGTATCGGAAACGTTTTCATATAAATTCCACGTTCCTGATGTTCGTATTTTCATAAAATTTGTGATTTTTCGTTCGGCTGAGTCGCGTGTAATAATGTAATCCATATATTTAAACCTGTCATCGTACTTATCCGACATTGAAACCCACGCAAGATACGGCGGCAGACAGTCCATGCTGACCTTGCGGCGGATAAATGAATATCTAAAATCTAAATTACTGTTTGAAGTAATTCCCTTCTTCCAGATTGTGTAATAATTCTGATAATGTATGTAAACCGAGTTTGCTCTGTACTTACCATCATAAATCAATCCCGATAAAGTTTGTCCTTTTTTTGCATCAGGAAAAATATCTTCAGTAAAATATCTTGTTTCCTGTTTAAACTCAAAAAAATAATTTGAAAGTAATGCCATGTAAATAAAAACAATCACTACTCCCACAGGAACGTAATTTTTAACATATTTTGACAAATCAAAAGTACTTGAGAGTATAATCAAAGTCAGCATTATAAAAATCGAAAATCTCTGGAAAACAACATTCTGTCCCGGTAAATTATCAGGTAAGATAAGAAATAAAATTAAAGAAATTGTTAAGAAAATTGTGAAATAAATATTATTACCTGATTTTAATTTTGTAATAAGTTCAGGTTTATTCTTAAAGAAAAGAAAAACTATTGGGAAAGTTATAAATAACACAACAAATGTTGCAATAGTCCATCCCCACTCCTGAGTAAACATAAAGAAATTTTCAAGAATGAAGAAATCACGAAGACGTTCAATAAAAGTAATCCAATATGTTGAAGAATAGTAATCGAGAAAATATGAAAACAATCCCTGGTAATGTGGAGATGCATCAGAAGAATAAGAAATTACCATCAAAACAAGCACCGGGACAATTGCAATCAGTTTCTTTAATATATTATCCCAAAAATGTTTATAATTATATAAACTAAATATCAACAGAATCACCAATGCATATATTGCGGTTTGAAAATGAAAAAAGAAAAGCAATATATTCAGAAACATCAGATAAAAGGTATATTTATAAGTCGGTGTTTCAAAGAAGTCTATTAGAAATAAAATAAGTAAAATCAGGAACGGCACGGACATAGTATAGCCGACAAATCCAAACGTAACCTCAAAGTTAAACACAAACATAAATGCAAAGAGCGAATACCAGATGTTACCATTAAGTTTTTTTATGACAATTAAAATCGAAAGAGGAAATAAAATTACGTATAGTAAATAATAAACTTTATTAGCAAAATCCACCGAAGGAAACAAACTTGAGCTTGTAAAATATAAATGAGCAGTGTTTGATTTGATTTTATCGGGAATCGAATAATAATCTTTGAAATTGTTTCCCGGTTCATCGTAATAGCGGACAATTGTCGCAGCCGAAAGATGGTTTGGAACGTCTATGAATGGATACACATGCAGATTTAACATCCACATTGCATTAGAACAAATAAAAAATGTGAATATAATATAAAAGTATTTATGATTAGATTTGTTCAATAAAAGAAAATAATGATTGTAATTGGTAAAAATCCTGTGCTTGAAATGCTCGAAACCAACCCTAAGGAAATTAACAAGGTTGTTTTATTAAAAAGTCTTAAACCCGAGCCAAAACTATTAAAAATAAAAGAATTAGCTGAGAAAAACAGGATAAATACTTTGATGCTGAAAGGTTTTGAGTTTGAAAAATTTTTTGACAGGAAAAATAAATCCGAAGGCATCACTCAGGGAGTTATATGCTTCATAAAAGATTTTGAATATACTTCCCTCTCTGAAATTTTTGAAAACACCAAGAAAGTTCAGAATCCTTTATTGGTTTTGCTCGATGAAATCACCGACCCGCATAATATGGGTGCAGTAATTCGCTCTGCAGTTTGTCTTGGTGCTGATGGTATTGTGATACCGCGACATAACTCTGCGGAAGTGAATCATACGGTAATAAAAACTTCTTCAGGTGCAGTGAACTACCTGCCTATTGCTAAAGAAACCAATCTGGTTAATTCAATTACATATCTAAAAAATAATGGTTTTTGGATTATCGGTACCGACATGCAGGCAAAGAAATTCACTTATGAAATGGATTTTAAAAGACCCATAGCACTTGTATTAGGAAGCGAAGGAAAAGGGATAAGGAAAATTATTAAAGATAATTGTGATGATTTTGTGAGAATTCCTATGACAGGGAAACTCGACTCTCTCAATGTTTCCGTATCCGCAGGAGTTGTTATGTATGAAATATTAAGGCAGAAGAATGTTTGATTTATTTTACCAGCAGCATTTTCTTGGTCTCTTTGAAGCTTGATGTAATCAATGTGTAAAAATATATTCCCGAATTTAAATCCGAAGCGTTTAATTCATATTCATACTTTCCAATATTCATGTCGGCATTTAGCAAAGTTTTTACTTCCTTGCCTGTTACATCATACAGTTTCAAAGAAACAAAATCCCGTTTTGGCAAATCAAAAGCGATTTTTGTTGAAGGATTAAAAGGGTTAGGATAATTCTGATAAAGCTTATAGCTCGATGGGGTTTGAGATGATACGATATTTATCCCAACCTGTTGAGAATACTTAACCGTTGCATAATCATTCATTGAAGTATTTCCCATGCTGTAACCTGTTACATAAATGTATCTGTTGTTTAATAAAATCATATCATACATTAGCTCCGTCTTGTTTCGCGGACCATTATATAAGATACTCCAGAAAAACTCACCATCAGGTTTAAAACAAACAACATTGTAATTATATTCCTGCCCCACTATCCAAGAATGTCCACCCAGATAAACATTTCCAATGTTATCATATGTTATACGCTTCGCAACATCAATCCACGTTGAAGTCGGATGATTATAAACAAAAGTTAGCAGCTGATTTCCATTTGAATTATATTTCACTGCACACATATCCATATTTCTTGCAGTGCTTCGGAATGATTCCCCGGCAATAAAAATATTTCCCGCAGGGTCGATTGTCATTGAATATGCTTTGTCAGTGCTGTCAGTGGGTCCGTTATATCTTGCAGACCAAACCTGGTCGCCGTTTGAATTATATTTAATCGTCACTATGTCGTTCCGTGTGATTAAGTCATAACTGTAACCTGTTACAATAACGTCACTTCCATTTGATAAAATTGTTGTCGCAATGTCATCCCTGTTTGCAGAGTGTGAATATCTTTTAACCCATTGTTCATCGCCGTTACTGTTATATTTTATCGTCACATAATCTCTTGCTGTTCCGTTTCCGAAACTTTGTCCCGTCACAAATACGTCATCATTTAAATTTATTGTAATAGAATTCGGCTGGTCGTTATTATTTCCCGTACCATTATAAGTTTTACTCCAAAGTAACTCCCCTGCAGTATTATATTTTAGTGTTACATAATCATCTCCGCCTGCTCCATTCCATATTCTTCCGCAGACAAAAATATTTCCTGAATTATCAATTG
Source organism: Ignavibacteria bacterium (assembly GCA_036262055.1). Lineage (NCBI taxonomy): Bacteria > Pseudomonadati > Ignavibacteriota > Ignavibacteria > Ignavibacteria bacterium. The sequence goes on along the minus strand of DATAJP010000003.1, from coordinate 244,508 downwards.
CAAGGCCGCGTGGTTCATCTGCAAACGAACCTGCTCCGCTATATTTTTTTACCCATTGTTCATTTCCAAACGGATTGTATTTTATTAAAGTAATATCATCACCTGCTCCATCAGTTGCGGCTGTTACGTAAACATTTCCCGAATTATCAAGTTTAATGTGCACTTGCTCTGAAGATAAATTATTCGGAGCACCATTATATTCGGCAAACCACATAATAATATTCTGTGAATTATATTTTATGGTAACAATCTTGCGCGCTCCATTCATAAATGCAATACCTGTTACGTAAGCATTGCCTTCTGCATCGACTTCCATGTCATATGCATAATCATTTCCTGAGGATGTTCCATTGAAACGGGCATTCCATTCTTCTTCGGGAGCGTATTGAGACAAGGCAACTTCAGTGATACAAATTATTATAAAAACAATATTTAGAATGTATCGAAAAATCATAATTTTCCAACACATTAAAATGCAAATTTCGTTCCAAAATTTAATAAATCAATTATTCTGCGGTGCGTTTTGAAGGAAGCGGAATATTGTATTTATTCATTAACTTATAAAGGTGGCTGCGTTGTATTTGCAGCGCCTCGGCGGTTTGTGTGATGTTATATTGATAATCATTGAGCATTTTCATAAGGAAAAGCTTTTCAGATTCGTTCTGGAAGTCGTTGAGAGAAAGGTTTTTATTAATCAGATCCGAGATAACACGCGTATGCTTAGTGCCGGGAACTTCGATATCATCAGCAGAAATTTTCTTTTTATCGATTGTAATTATTAATCGTTCTATCAAATTTTTCAACTCTCGAACGTTGCCCGGAAAGCGATAATCTTTTAAAAGCTCAATTGCGTCATCTGAGAATTTTTTAACAGATATATTATTCATTTTGCAAAGTAGCAACGAATAATATTCAATTAATTCAGGAATATCTTCAACTCTATCACGCAAAGGAGGAATATTTATCTGCAGTACATTTATGCGGTGAAATAAGTCGTCTCTGAATTTCTTTTCTTCAATCTCGCTTGGGATATCTTTGTTGGACGTGAAAATAAATCTTATGTTGAGTTTTAAAATACGATTATCAGAAACCTGAATCTGATTCTCTTCAAGAGCTCTTAACAAACGTGATTGCACTTCAGGTGAAAGATTGCTGATTTCATCAAAGTAAATAGTTCCTTCCTGAGCTTCTTCAAATTTTCCTTTCTGATAAATTCCAAAACTGTCAACATAACCGAACAGTTCATTCTCGATTTCAAGAGGATTAAGATTTGCACAGTTTATTTTAATAAACGGGCAAACACTTCTTTGAGATGCCAGATGAATTTGGCGAGCTGTAAGTTCTTTACCTGTTCCGCTCTCACCATAAATAAAAATATTAGAACTTGAATCGGCGAATTTTTTAATTAAATCTCTAATCTGAGTTATCTCGGGACTGCTGCCGATAATTTTATATTTTTCTTCGAGCTCATGTTTAATTTGCTTTAATTCGTTTTTAGCGTTCTTAAAATCGAGAGCGTTTTTAATTATCAATCTAAGTTCATATAAATCAGGCAGCGGTTTTTGTAAAAAATTATATGCGCCGAGTTTCGATGCTTCAAATGCAGTCTCTACGGTTCCATGACCCGTAATCATAATCACAACATTGTCTTTATCCATTTCCATAAGTTTGGCAAGAACCTCAAGACCGTCCATCATTGGCATCTTTATGTCGAGCAGGATTAAATCAAAATTTTCCTTCTTGCACATTTCGAGCGCATCCATCCCATTTAATGCACCTTTGACATCATAATTATCACCTTTGAGTATAAGCGATAATGAGTCAACTATGCTCTGCTCGTCATCTACTATTAAGATTTTGCTCATTATAATTACTATGCATTCAATTTAACGAAAGCTAAAGCTTTCGGCTACGAATAAATTTATTCTTCAAAAGAATGGGATTCTTCGCTTCGCTCAGAATGACACAATGGTTATTAGTTCAATTCCACGATTGTAACACCCATATCGCCTTCATTCCAGTTTCCAAGCCGGTATGATGCAATTCCTGAAGTTTTCGAAAGAATTTTTTTAACTTCATCACGAAGCTTTCCGCTTCCCTTTCCATGAACAATTGAAATCTCTTTAAAATTATTGGACTTTGCCTCGTGAATAAACTCCTCAATTATGTCTGCAATTTCATTTGCATACTTTCCCCGCAAGTCGAGCCGGTTTGTGACAGGTTTCTCATTAAATTCAATCGATGAAGAAGTATACTCAGTTTGCTGAACATTTCTCTTTGAAGTTTTTTCAAGATCTGAAAGCTTAGCCTTCATTATCAGACCATTAATATTAATTGACGCTGTGTCTTTAGAGATATCCATCACTTCACCTGCAGAATGAGAATCTCTTATTTTTACCATATCACCAATTTTAATTGGCTCTGTATCCTTTGCCTCTTCCTTGAATCCACTTACATCAGTTAACTTTGTTGCTTCGGTTTTAAATTGTTCTTTTATTTCCTTAATTGGAACATCTTTTGATTCTTTAATTTGTTTAATCGTGCTTTCAATAAGTTTGTTTGCATCCTTAACGATTTTATCTGCCTCAAGCTTTGCAGATTTAATTAAATCTTTCTTGCTTTGCTCGATTTCAATATTTCGTTTTTCATACAAATCAACGAGAGATTTTAATCGTGAATTTTCAATGTCATAATTGTTCTTAAGCTTTTCGTAATTTTGTTTATTTTCATTTAGTTCTTTAATTAAGTCTTCAATCTTTGTATCGTCTTTATCAGCATATTGCTTTGCTTCTTCCAAGAGCTGTTCAGGATAATGAAATTTCTGAGCAATCTCGAATGTAAAGCTTTGTCCGGGGACACCGATTATAAATTTAAAATTCGGCGACAATGTTTTATAATCAAACTCAAGAGATGCATTTCTCACGCCAGGAGTTGAATATGCAAATTTTTTAAGCTCACCTATGTGAGTGGTCACAATCGTGAATGATTTTCTTTCTGTAAACTCTTTTATAAGAGCCGATGACAATGCGCTTCCAAGATTCGGGTCGGTTCCGCTGCAGATTTCATCAATAAGTATCAATGATTTATCATCAGCGTTATCAAGAACGTCCTTTAACGCTAATAAATGCGAACTGAACGTACTCAAATCATTATCGAGAGATTGTTCATCACCGATATTAACAAAAATTTTATCAACCAATTTTAAATTTGAATATTCGTCTGCCGGGACAAATAATCCGGACTGATACATTAATTGAATCAACCCGACAGTTTTTAACGCAACGGTTTTACCCCCTGCATTTGGTCCGGTAATCACAAGGGTAAAATAATCTTCACCTATAGCAACATTAAGCGGAACAACCTCATTCCGCTTATGATTCTGCAATAATACAGGATGGTATGCATTTATCAGATTTATATTTTCAGAAATAACCGGGGCGCTCCCACCAATCTCAAGCGCATACCTGGCTTTCGCCTGAAGGAAATCAACCTCTGCAAGTATTTCACAATTAGCTTTCAGTTCATCATAATGAGCAGCTATCTGCCGTGAAAGTTCAATAAGAATTTTTTGGACTTCCCGTTTTTCTTTGAAATGCAATTCAGTGATTTCATTGTTAAGCTCAATTGACTCAGTCGGTTCAATAAACACAGTTGCGCCGGTTGTTGAAGCATTATGGACAATACCGCCGACCTTTCTTTTATTTTCTGATTTAACCGGAATCACAAGCCGTCCATCTCTTTGAGTTATGATATCTTCCTGAGAGTATTCTTTTTCAGATAAATCTTTTAGAATTTTTGCAAGGGTCTTGCGAACTTTCTCTTCATAAATCCTAATTTCTTTCCTGATTTTTTTCAAAGCAACAGATGCAGAATCTTTTACCTCTCCGTTTTCATCAATTGTTATTTCAATGTTATGTTCGAGAATTTTATCAGCATAAAGATTCTCGGTTAAGTTTTTCAGGAGAGTATATTTATCATAGCTGTCTCTGTTCTTTTGCGCTATAGTTGATTTAAGAACTCTCGATATTTTTAGGAAATTCAAAATCCAAAGATATTTCTCCGCGTTAATATAGTTACCTTCAATTTTCAGAAGGTCAAGGTCGCGTGATATGTCTTTCAGCCCTGCAAGTTCAAGAATGCTTTCTATGGAGATGAAATCCATAGTTTGTTTTAAAATGCTTAACTCATTTTCGAGTTCTCTTTTATTAGTATAAAAAGGTATAGCTTCAATTTTATTCAGCCCTAAATCTGATGAAGCATAAAATCTCAGCTTATCGAGTATTTTATTAAATTCTAATTTATATTTTACTTCTTCTAAATTCATTATTTTACTAAAATCATTTGTATGTCATGGGATTCCCGCCTCCGCGGGAATGACTTCGCTAAATTATTTTATAAAGCTTAATTGTTCGATATACGGTCTTGTAAATGGTATCCACATTGCGATAAAATTAAAAACTGCAGGAGCAAATCCGACCGTATAGTTATAAAAATAAGATTTACTCAAAACATTTTCAGGAATAAAATTTACTTTATTAAGCATAATCAAAATTATGCTGCATATTAATAATGCCTGAAAAGCTCCGAATGCCGTTCCTAAAATTTTGTCTATTAATGAGGTAACCGTATTTGCATTCGATATTTTTCCTGCAATGTATGTCGATACAAAATAGCAAATAAGAACAATTGTTAAAAACGAAATGACATTTGTCAGCACGTCAAACCAACCCAGCTTCGAAAAATAACCCGCAAGTTCATCATAATACATAGATGCAAAAACAATCCCGACAATTATGCCAGCAAATGAAAAAACATTTTTCAACAAGCCGGTTTTAAGTCCAATCAATCCGAATATTATCATTACAACAACTATAAAAATATCGATTTGGTTCATAAACAAAAAAAGGGCTTAATGCCCTTTTAATTTAAACTTATCATAAGCTAAATTATTTAAGCATTAAGCTTTGATTTAACAATCTCCTGAACGATAGTGCCGTCTATTTTACCTTTAAGCTCTTTCATCACTGCTCCCATAGCTTTTCCTGTGTCCTTTGCAGATGAAGCACCAATGTCACTGAGGATTTTTGAAACAATCTTCTCGGCTTCTTCTCTCGACATCTGTTCAGGCAGATACTTTGCAATAATTTCAAGCTGAACTTTTTCTTTATCGGCAATGTCGTTACGACCTGCTTTCTCAGCCATCTCGATGGTTTCTTTTCGCATCTTAACCTGTCTGTTCAGAAGCAGGATTTCTTCTTCCGGAGTCATTTCGCGATTCATTCCCGACTTATCCATCTTGATTATTTCCGCTCTTATAGAACGCAATGTTTCGGTCAGCACTGCATCCTGTGCTTTCATCGCAGACTTTAAATCCTCGTTTATCTTATCTTTAAGACTCATTATAAATAAATTATACTTTATATTTTTCAGCCTGAGCAACGTATTGAGATTTCGGATAATCTGCTTTCAACTCTTTGATGACTCTCTTTACATTCTCCTGGTCATTTGCTTTTGAATAATTTCTGATTGCATAATATAAATATTCATCATTATTTGCCAATTCTTTATTAACATCGGCAGCTTTTTCGTATTGTTTTGCAGCATCGGGGAAATTTCCATTGGTTTCCAGAACCGCAGCTACGCCTGCTAAAGCGGCAGCTTTCAGAATTTCATTATTACCGCCATAATCTTTATATAATCTTTCAGCGTTTCCATAATCTTTTGAATAATAATAACAATTTGCAAGCAATATTTTTGCAAGCTCACCGCTTGGAGTTGAACCGTATTCGTTTACGATGTAAATCAGACCTTTAAAGCTTCCGAGCGAATCACCGTTCATTGCTGTTTTAAAATCCTGCATGTCATATGCATTTTGTACTTTTGAAAGCGCAACAGCTGCATTGTCTTCGTTAGCCGATTTTTTGTTGAAGTATAAAATAACTCCTGCAATAACCACTACAAGAACAGTCAATCCGATGTATATATTCTTTTTATGGGTTTCGAAATAATCCCTTGCGTTGTAATACGTGGTTAGTAATTTGTCGTCGTTATGTTTTTTCTGCATTTATGTATTAAAATTTATCCGAACTGTAAAAATATGAAATTTTGAGGTAAAATTAAATGGCATAACGTAGAATTACAAAAACTTCCATTTAAAATGCTACAAAAAATCGCTATATTTGTAAGATTTGAGTTATTATTTGTCAAATATCGGACTTGCGAAAATATCAGGCAATGATGCTTTGGATTTTCTGAATAGAATGTCAACAAATGACCTCACTAATTTAAAACCCGGTCATTATAAAAAAACTGTTCTTACAAATGATAAAGGCAGAATCATAGATTTAATTTATGTTCTTAATGCAGGAAATTTTTCTTATTTACTAACTTCCGCAATTTATCTTGACAAAGTAATTGAACATCTTGATAAATATGTTATTATGGATGATGTTAAATTTGAAAAGATAAATGACGCTGCAAATTGCTATATAAAGTTAGATTCAATCGATGGAGCTATAACAGAGTTTAATGTTAATGATGATTTAATATTTTTCTATGACAAATTTAAGCTGAGCAAAAAAATTCTTATTGATATACAGAACAAAGGAATACCCGAGGTTGAGGTTATTTTGCCAAAGGAAGAATTTGAGCAAATCAGAATCGAAAATTTAATCCCGGCTGCTCCGAATGAGATAAATGAAAATATAAATCCTGTTGAATGCGGATTGAATGAATACGTTTCTTACAACAAAGGATGTTACATCGGACAGGAAGTTATTGCAAGGTTGGATGCACAAGGAAAGATTCCAAAACAAATGAAGTTATTCTCCTGTGACAGCAATATTAATCCCGATGATAAAATTTATTTTGAAATAAAGGACGAAAAAAAAGAATGCGGATTTGTTTCGAGTTACCTGAACAATATTAACGAGGGGCTTTGCTTCATAAGAAGTGTGAACTTAAATCCTGATTATAAATATTTTGTGAATACAAACAATAATTTTATACCAATTAAAATAATTAAATAATATAATGTTAAAAACTATAAAAGAACTTCTTGGCACCAATGAATCGCTTTTATCTTTTGACAAGCCGGCAATATCAAAAGACATGCTTCATTTGCCCGGACCTGATTTTGTCGACCGAGTATGGAAAGATTCCGACCGCTCACCTGCCGTTTTAAGAAATATGGCTTTGTTATATAATACGGGTCGCCTTGCAGGAACAGGTTATGTTTCAATTCTTCCGGTTGATCAGGGCATCGAACACTCTGCAGGTGCGTCTTTTGCTCCGAATCCAATATACTTCGATTCTGAAAATATAGTTAAGCTTGCTATCGAAGGCGGATGCAATGCAGTAGCTTCGACTCTCGGCGTGCTTGGTTCAGTTGCAAGAAAGTATTGCCATAAAATTCCTTTTATTGTTAAGCTTAATCATAACGAATTTTTATCATATCCAAATAAATATGACCAGATTATGTTTGGTAATGTAAAACAAGCATTCGATATGGGTGCCGTTGCAGTCGGAGCAACGATTTATTTTGGTTCTGATGAATCAACAAGACAAATTCAGGAAGTATCCGATGCATTTGCTTATGCACATGAATTAGGTCTTGTAACTATCCTATGGTGTTACTTAAGAAACTCAGCTTTTAACGTTAAAGGCGATAAAGATTATCATTTGAGCGCTGATTTAACAGGTCAGGCAAACCATCTTGGAGTTACAATCGAAGCTGACATCATAAAACAAAAGCTGCCTGAAAATAATGGCGGATATAACGCTTTGAAATTTGGAAAGACTCATAAAAATGTTTATGAAAAATTATGTACCGATAATCCGATTGATTTAACCCGATATCAGATTGCAAATTGCTATATGGGCAGAGCCGGATTGATTAACTCAGGTGGTGCTTCCACCGGAAAAGGTGAATCTGACATGCAGGAAGCAGTTAAAACTGCGGTCATCAACAAACGCGCAGGCGGCATGGGGCTTATCTCCGGAAGAAAAGCATTCCAGAAGCCAATGGCTGACGGCGTAAAATTGCTGAATACAATTCAGGATGTTTATCTGGAAAAAGAAATTACAATAGCATAATTTGAAATCCCCTCTTGAGAGGGGTGCCTCGGTAGAGGCGGGGTATGTAACTGAAACTAATATTTAAAACATAAATCACAAAATGAACAAACCAAAAAAGAAAGCTTTAAAGAAACACAGAAAAACAAAACAAAAGACTAAAGCTAAAATTAAAACCGCAAAAGCTAACGCAAAGAAATAATTACGTATTTAGAAAAAATTAATCACGACTAAGTCTGCTTAGTCGTGATGCAATCCCTGAATTGAAAAAATTTTTAATTGTCATTTATTTGACTTTCGCTGCAGGACTTACCCCTGTTGCCGCTAAATATGTAACCTCGGAAATTTCACCCCTTTCATTAGCATTCTTTCGCTTTGGTATCGCAACTCTCCTTTTAATACTTTTCTTTAAGTTAAAAGGAATTACTTTCAGAATAGATAAAAAGGATATTTGGTTTATGGCGATGCTTGGTGCGTTGTGCATACCTATAAATCAATTTTTCTTTTTAGTTGGAATCAGTCTTTCAACATCTTCAAATTCCGGAGTAATGTATGCAATGACACCGATGATTGCTTACCTGATTTCCATAAAAATGAAGAAAGAAAAATTCGGCTATGTGAAGCTGCTGACAATTTCTTTAACAATAATAGGTATAGTAATAATTTTCTGGGAAAGTTTAATGCAGTCACTTTCGCAGAAAAGCAGTTTATTTCTCGGGAATATTTTATTGTTCTTTGCAGTTTCAAGCTGGGCTGTCTATGTAACATTGTCAGTGAAAATGATAGAAAAATACGGTGCACTAAAGACATCTACGATTGCATTTATCTTTGGAATGGTTTTATATATTCCTGTTTTTCTCTTTGATGCTCATAATTTTACTTTAAGCAAATTAACTTTTTGGGGGGTTATAGGTTTTATACATTTATCGGTTCTCGTAGCTTTCTTGAGTTACTTTATTTATAATTATTCAGCCAAGTTTATCAAAATAAGCACGCTCACAACATTAACAAATACATCTCCGATTATAACAATAATATTTTCATATTTTCTTTTAAAAGAAACTTTTTCTGTTTATTTTATAGTAGGAGCAATAATTACTTTAGTGGGAGTTTTTTTAACCCAATTTATCGATAGAAAACCAATAAAAGAAAATATTAATGATTAAGATAACTGTAATTGGAATAGGACATTTAGGGCGGCTTCACGTAAAAAATCTTAAAGAGATTGAAAAAGAAAGAAATGATATTCAGATAACGGGAATATTCGATGCAGATTCTGAGAAACTCAATAAAGCTGCCGATGAGTTTTCAGTTAAGAAATTTGATTCGGTTGATGATGCCATTGATAATTCAGATTCCATTATTTTAGTTACTCCGACAACAACCCATTTTGAACTTGCAAAAAAAATAATCGGGAAAGATAAAAACATTTTTATTGAAAAGCCCGTAACTGAAACAATTCCTGAAGCCGATGAACTATTAAAACTTTCAAAGAATAAAAAAATAAAAATTCAGGTCGGGCACATTGAGAGGTTTAATCCCGCTGTTCTTGCATTAGAAAAATATAATCTGAAACCTTTATTCATCGAGACGCATCGACTATCGCAGTTCAATCCGAGAGGAACGGATGTTTCTGTAATTCAGGACTTAATGATACATGATATTGACATTATTTTAAAACTTGTCAACTCACCCGTGGAGCGCATCGATGCAAATGGTGTAGCAATATTAACCGATAAAATTGACATCGCTAATGCGCGGATAAGATTTAAAAATGGATGTGTAGCTAATATAACTGCATCCCGTATTTCCCAAAACAAAATGCGGAAGATGAGAGTCTTTCAGAAAAATGCATATATCTCAATAGATTTTTTACAAAATTTATCAGAAATTTTTCATCTTGAAGATAGCGATGGAAGTGAAGGATTTAGTTTTGCTTCGTTTGATATCGGCAACAATAAAAAAATTGTTTATGAAAGAGCTACCGTTGAAGATATTAACCCCATGAAATACGAGCTTAATAAATTTATTGACTCCATAAAGAATAACACCGAACCCGTTGTCAATCTTGAAGAAGGCAAACGAGCTCTTGAAGTTGCCGAGTATGTAATCAAAGAAGTAGAAAACTCTTTAACAAAAATTACCAACAATTAAGTGTATAAAATTGCTCATATATCGGACACGCATATTAAGGACGCCAAGCATATTCATTTTGAATTTTTCAATAGATTGCTGAAAGATATTAAACGAAGAAAAGTTAATCATATTTTGCTTACAGGCGACATTGTTGATTATGGAACTACTCAAGAATTTAATCTGGTTAAAAATACTTTCGATAACTATGGCTATTATGATAAAGATAAACTAACGGTTATTCCCGGTAATCATGATATTTATGGAGGACCGTCAGATAAAATGCCGTCTTATTTGTTTATTCAATATTGCAGGAAACTAAATTTTCAAAATGCTGTCAAAAAATTTAATGAGGAGTTCTTCAATTTAGACAATGTGAAAGAGTTTCCTTATCTAAAAGTAATAAATAATATTGCATTAATCGGATTAAATTCATTATATGAATGGGATTTACATGAAAACCCTAATGGCACCAACGGGTTTATAAAAAATTCTATTATAAAAAAATTAGTTAATGTTTTCGATAATAAAGAAGTAAGAGACAAAATAAAAATTGTTTTAATTCATCATCATTTTAGCGAACCAATGTTCAGGAAAAATCATATTGAACAGAGAATGTGGCTTGAGACTGAAGAAAATAAAATGAAATTATACAACAAAAAAGGGTTGATAAAAATATTTACTAAATATAAAGTTGATTTTGTTTTGCACGGACATACACATATAAGCGAATCTTATAAGATTGATAATGTTACCTATGTTAATTCTTCAGGATGCGTGAATCCATTTACAAAAGAGAAGAAAAGAGAATATCACATGATTACAATTGATAATAATAAAACAAAACTTGAGAAAGTTGCAATATGAAGTTAAAGATTGAAAATAAAATAATAAAAAAAATTTCTGAAATCGCTAAGGAATCAAATGTTGATGCATACTTAGTCGGTGGATACGTCCGTGATTTAATCTTAAAACGCGAAGATAATGATATTGATATAACAGTAATCGGCGATGGGATAAATTTTGCAGAGCTTATTGCAAACAAATTTAATACGAAACCATCGGCTATATATAAAAAATTCGGAACTGCACTCATTGAAATTGATAATTTAAAAATTGAGTTTGCTTCTGCCAGAAAAGAAAGCTATAAAAAAGATTCGAGAAAACCGGATATTGAGTTTTCGACACTCGAACATGACCTGTCACGCCGTGATTTTACCATTAACACGCTTGCAATCAGCTTAAGCGATGATGGACATGAAATTATTGATGTTTTTAATGGTATAGCTGATTTAGACAATAAAATTATAAAAACTCCTCTTGAACCGGAGAAAACTTTTGATGATGATCCTCTGAGAATAATGCGTGCAATTCGATTTGCTTCGCAATTGAACTTCAGAATTGAAGGTGATACCTATAAAGCAATCGTCAAAATGAAAAACCGTTTGGTTCCAGATGAAGTGGTTTCACAGGAACGTATAACCGATGAATTTCTAAAAATTCTTGCTTCACCAAAACCTTCGATTGGTCTGGACTTGATGTTCAAAACAGGAGTAATGGAAATTGTTTTTCCCGAAATTTCAAATCTTGCAGGAGTAGAACAACGCCAGGATTACCATCATAAGGATGTTTTTTATCATACTCTTCAGGTCGTCGATAATATTTCAAGGATGACTGATAATGTCTGGCTCAGATTTACTGCGCTTGTTCACGATATTGCAAAACCAAAAACAAAGAAATTTATCGAAGGCACCGGCTGGACTTTTCACGGACACGAAGATGCCGGCGCAAGAATGATGAAAAAGATTTTTAACCGGTTGAAATTACCCTATGATAGGCTTCCTTATGTTGAAAAGCTAGTGAGAATGCATCTTCGCCCTGCTGCTGCTGCTAAAGAAGAAGTTTCCGACTCGGGCATAAGACGACTTGCCGCCGATGCCGGCGAAGAGCTAGAAGATTTGCTTACTCTTTGCCGTGCAGATATTACATCAAAAAACCCCAATAAAGTTTCTGAAGTACTTGCAAATTATGAGCGTGTAGAGAAAAAAATTCTTGACGTTCAACAGAAGGATAATTTGCGAAACTTTCAATCCCCTGTCCGCGGTGAAGAGATTATGGAGATCTGCAAACTTAAACCATCAAAAACCGTCGGCATAATTAAAACCGAAATAGAAGAAGCAATTCTCGAAGGAATTATCCCGAACGAATACGATTCAGCAAAAGAGTACTTATATCAAATAAAAGATGGTATTCTTCAAAAAGCTCCAAAAGAACACTTTTTAATTTAAATTCCAAACTCTATTTGCAAACGATTCGCGATTTTTAACTTGCAATTCATTCGCATATAATTTATTTTGCAAATGATTCGCAATTAATTTTACGACCATCAAACATAAAATTATACAACAGCTTGATTTTATAGGACTTTCGGCATCAACCATTTGCGCAATACACTGCGCATTAATGCCGTTCATAATAGTCACTTTACCTTTATTAGGGTTAGAATTTATTGCAAATCCAATGATTGAGTTCATAATTATCGGACTAAGTTTTATAATCGGGTTGTTCACGCTTCGCGCTGGTTATTTTGAACATCACGGAAGAATTACTCCGGTGTTAATTTTTATTATCGGATTAATAATTGTAATAATCGGTCATGTATTTTTCCATAGCCATTCACACATAGAAGAAGCCGATGAACATTTCAATGAATATATGTTTTTCATAATTGCTCCTCTTGGCGCGCTTCTTATTGCGTATGCTCACTTCATAAACCGAAAATGGACAAAAACTAGGTGCACACATCGGCATTCATCAAATGAAGACTAAATTTTTATTCATATTTATATTCTTATTTTTCATTTCTTCAATCTCATATTCCCAGAATAATTTATCCGGAAAAGTTTTGGATGCGTCAACACAAAAACCTTTATCCGGAGCAATAGTTTCAATTTCTGATTTAAAAATCAGCACGGCAACAGACACAAACGGATATTATTTGTTGGATAATCTCCCTGAAGGAAATTTTGCATTAAACATAAAATATACCGGCTATAAATCTATTACTGAAAGGATTAATATATTAGGAAGTATGAAATTGAATTTTGAATTAACGGAATCAATTGTAGAAATTTCGGAGATAGTCGTAACCGGAACAAATAAAGCAACCGAACTTCGTGATAATCCTCTTTCAATTTCGACAATCGCCAATCAATCTTTATTTAATTCGACTTCTACGAATATAATAGATGCCTTAAGTAAAACTCCCGGAATTTCACAATTAACAACAGGAACAGGAATTTCAAAACCTGTTATTCGCGGGTTAGGTTATAACAGAATCATTACATTATACAATGGTATTCGTCAGGAAGGACAACAATGGGGTGATGAACATGGTATTGAACTTGATGAATTTTCAATTGATCGTGTCGAGATTCTCAAGGGACCGGGAAGTCTTGTCTATGGCTCGGATGCACTTGCAGGAGTAATAAATTTTCTTACTCCCGACCCTCTACCTCGCGGCGAAATAATGACAAATTTTGCCACCAATTATCAAACAAACAATAATTTTCTCCGTGCAACGATTTCAAATGCGGGGAACATAAACGGATTTAATTGGCTCGTTCGGGGAAGTTCTAAACTTGCAGGAAATTTTCAGAATAAATACGATGGTAAAGTTTATAACTCGGGATTTAATGAATGGAATGTCAATGGATACCTTGGTTTAAATAAAAGCTGGGGTTATTCACATCTGAATTTTAGTTTCTTTAATCAAAACCTTGGGATCGTTGAAGGTGAACGTGACAGTTCAGGAGATTTTGTTAAACTTGTTAATGAAAACGGTGAAGTTATCGAAGTTCCTGTAAATCAAAACGATTTGAATGGATATAATATCGATGTCCCAAAACAAAATATTCAGCATTTAAGAATATCAAATACATCAAATTTATTTTTTGGTAAAACAAATCTCGAGTTTTCATTTGGTTATCAAAAAAATATCAGAAAAGAATTTGCAAATCCACTTGATGAAAACGAAACAGAACTTTATTTCTTGTTGAATACATACGATTATGATGTTAAATATAACTTGCCTGCAATGAACGGCTGGCTTACTTCATTCGGCACAAATGGAATGTATCAGACGAATTTAAATGAAGGAGTGGAAGCATTAATTCCCGATTACAATTTATTTGACATCGGTGCATATTTAATCACACAAAAGAATTTTGGAAGATTTAGTCTGAGCGGCGGTGTTCGTTTTGATAACCGCCATGTAAATTCTAAAGGAATGTATTTTGACTCTGAAGGTTTAACTACATCTACAACAGATTCAATTAAGTTTTCTCCTTTCAATAAAAATTTTTCAAGTTTATCAGGAAGCATAGGATTTTCATATTTCTTTGATGAAGATTTTTCAATGAAGCTGAATATTGCTCGCGGATTCAGAGCGCCTAACATTGCTGAGCTTGGTTCAAATGGGGTTCATGAAGGCACAATAAGATATGAAATCGGAAACGATAACTTAAAACCCGAACACAGTCTACAGGGAGACTTAGGATTTTTTCTGAATACAAGCCACGTTTCATCGGAACTAAGCGTGTTTTATAACAGCATCGATAATTATATTTTTCTTGAAAAACTTATTAACACAACTGGACAGGACAGCATAGTATACCCGAAAGACCCGCTTGCAGTCTTTAAATTTGTTCAGGGAAATGCTTATTTACTTGGCGGTGAATTTTCCATAGACATTCATCCGCATCCTTTGGATTGGCTTCATTTTGAAAACAGCATCGCGTATGTTCTCGGTATTCAAAGAAACCAGCCGGATAGCATGAAATATCTTCCATTCATTCCTGCTGCCCGACTGCGTTCGGAGCTCAAAGCTGAGATAAATAAAATCGGAAGTTTTATTAATGACGGATATGTATTTGTCGAGGGTGATTATACTTTTGCACAGAATAATTATTTCAGTGCCTTTAATACTGAAACTGCGACTCCGTCTTATTTATTATTCAGTGCAGGTTTTGGCGGAGACATTATTAACAATAACGGCAATACAATCTTAAAATATATACTTTCGGTTAATAATATTTTCGACGTTGCATATCAAAATAATATGAGCCGTTTAAAGTATGCTCCCGAAAATCTGGCAACAGGAAGAGAAGGGATTTATAACATGGGGAGGAATATAAGCTTTAAGGTTTCGGTGCCGTTTATGTTCAGTGTGAAGAAGTAAAAATTTTTATCATTTTGAACGAAGTGAAGAATCCCATTTTAAAATCGAATGGGATTCTTCGTCGTTACACTCCTCAGAATGACACGGTGGGTTTATTTCTTATACGATACTTTCTTTGGAATTGTAAATTGTCTCATTCCATCAATTGAGCCGATATAACCAAAACCGCTTTGTTTGATTCCAACCCACGGAGTTCCTGGAACACCGCCGATGCCCTGATTCAAACCTATCATACCCGATTCAATTTTTCTCGCAAGCTCTTTGCCCTTGTTCACATTTTTTGTCCAAATTGTAGCTCCCAATCCGAACGTTGAGTCATTTGCTTTCTCCAAAGCTTCATCTGCATTTTTGACTTTCTGAATGCAAACAACGGGTCCGAAAGTTTCCTTTTGCATAATTGCGTGCTTGTCCGCTAAATCCGTTATCACAGTCGGCTCGATAAAAAATCCTTTATTCTCGATTTTCTTTCCACCGTATAAAATCTTTGCGCCCTTTCTTTCAGCTTCTTCGATTTGGTTTAACACATGATTTCTCTGGTTTTCACTTACCATTGGTCCCATATGAACGTCTTCTTTACCATTTCCGACTTTCCAGTCCTTAACATTCTTAAGTACAAGTTTTTCGAATTCATCTGCAATTTTTTCTTCAACATAAATTCTTTCTACCGAAACGCAAACTTGTCCGGAGTTTCTAAGTGAACCGTTGACAGCATACTTTGCTGCTTTATCAAGATCAGCATCTTTTAACACAATCATAGGATCTTTTCCGCCAAGCTCAAGAACGATTCTGTTCAATCTTTTTGATGAAGCTTCCATAATTCTTTTCCCGACCTCCTGAGAGCCAACAAAAGCAACCATATCAACGTCAGAAGTAATCAAAGTCTCACCAACCTCCTCAGCGCCCTGTAAAAGATTGATAGCGCCTTTTGGAAAATGCCTGTTATAAATTTCATAAACGGCTTTGCCGGTTAACGGAGTAAGTTCGGAAGGTTTAAAAACCACAGTATTGCCTGCAAGAATGGCAGATGTAATTAATGATTCAGGCATTCCGACAGGAAAATTCCAGGGAGTAATTACAGCAACAACGCCAATAGGTGCACGATGAAGTTCAGTAATCGTATTTTCATGTGAAAGCATTTGAGTATCAAACGCTTCTGTTGCCATTTCAACAGTTTCTTCAATTGCATATGAAGTCCCAAGAACTTCCCCGACAGCAGCTTTAATCGGTTTGCCCATTTCCATTGTAATCAATTCGCCGATTCTAT
Source organism: Ignavibacteria bacterium (assembly GCA_036262055.1). Lineage (NCBI taxonomy): Bacteria > Pseudomonadati > Ignavibacteriota > Ignavibacteria > Ignavibacteria bacterium. The sequence goes on along the minus strand of DATAJP010000003.1, from coordinate 227,799 downwards.
CTTTTTCCTTTGCAAAATCTTTGGCAACTTTTCGCATTGCAGCAATTCTGTTTTTTAGTGGAACATTGCACCACTGACGATAAGCTTTTCGGGCAAGCTTTATAGCAGATGCAATTTCACCGTATGAAGAGCATTTAATTTTTTCAATCAACTCCCCCGTTGCAGGATTAATATCCAGAATAAATTTTTGTTTCATTGTGTTCATAGTAGTAGTAATTATAATGCTTTTTTAAATAAACCCAGAACTCCCTGCTTCCAGGCAATTCTGTGTGTTACGCCGGTTCCCTGTTGTATTTTATCCTTATTATCAAGATACCATTGATACGACCTTATCAGTGCCTGCGCATTTGAATATTGCGGTATCCAGCCGAGTTTCTTCTCGGCTTTTTCGATTGACACATAAGAATCGGTATCAGCCGTTCCGTATATCCATTTGTATAAAGGTGATACGTTTAATATTTCAAAAAATCTTAACATCGGCTTAATTAGCTTTGCAGGCGTTGTCATAATTTTAGAACCCGTTCCTGCATATTCAAGCATAGCGCCGACATCTTCATTTACTGTTTTAAATTCTTTTGCACCAACGTTGAATGTATCGTTGATAGTTTCCAAAGGTAAAGTTGAACATAAAAATATTGCCGTTACCAAATCTTCAACTTCAAAAAGCTGGTAGCGGTTTTTTCCGTTTCCGATAATCGGAATCTTAACACCTGACTCAACCCAATCGTAAAGAATCTGGAAAACCCCGAGACGTGCAGTTCCGATAAAGCTCTTTGGTCTTAATATTGCAATCGGCAATCCTTTTGCTCTGAACTCCTCGCAAACTTCTTCAGCCATTACCTTGCTTTCACCGTAAGGTCCTACACCGTGACGCTGATGGGTTTCATAAAGCGGATGAACGTCCGGAACTCCATAAACAGCAGTTGAAGAAATATGAACAACTCTGTTCACTTTATTTTTCAATGCTGCTTCAAGAACAGTTCTTGTTCCGCCGACATTTGTTTCATAAATGTCTTTTTTCTTCCATAGAGGAAGCGCCGCTGCGCAGTGAATAATCACGTCAACTCCGCGCATCATTTCATCCATCTGCTTAGGGTCTCGAACATCACCGTAAATATATTTGATTGCGGGATTATATTCTCCTTCCTCAAATGGAGCAATATCAAAGAATGTAGAATCTTTGAATGGTGTTATTTCATTTATCCTTGTTGCTATATGATAACCAAGAAATCCGGCTCCCCCGGTAACAACTACCTTCATCCTATTAATATTCTCCTAAAACTTTTATGATTGAATTTCTCACTGATTTAAATTTTTCCGATACTAAATCGAAAATTATGTTACTTATTTCTTCAGGTTTGACCCATTTCTTTATATCATCATCACTTCCCCATTCACGGTTGGCAGGTGTATCAATAATCGAAGGCACAACTGTGTTAGCTCTTATATTAAATTCTTTCATTTCTTCCGATACAGTATCCATTAACGAAATCACCCCGGTTTTGGCATAACCATAAGCAAATCTTGCCGGAGTTGTTTCCAAAGCCGCTAAAGCGCCAATTGAAACAATACGACCGAAGTTATATGTCCTCATATAAGTTAGGCATCTTCTTGTAAAATTCAACGTTGACATAAAATTAAAATCAAACATCCTCTTAAAATATTCGTTGTCCATATCCGCAACTTGTTTCGGAGGAGCAATGCCGCCAATTGTATTAACCAAAATGTCTATTCTATTCTTTTCAAGCTTTGCGACACTGTCAACAAAGTTATTCACGGAAATTTCATCGGTTGCATTACACTCGAAGCCGTAAATCTTTTTTAGTTTAAACTCATCATCTGGCTTTGATTCATTAAATACTTTCTTAAACTCGTCAATCGTAAGTGCAGGGACATAAACTTTCATCCCTTCGGAAGCGAACTTATTAACTATTGTTCTGCCTAATGCACCTGTTCCGCCTGTTACAATAGCAACTTTAGTTGAATTATCTGTCATCAGTTCGCAACACTTAATTTACCAAGGATAACATTCTTCTTAGCTCCCGTAACAGATAAAACATTTGCGCTGTTTCCTCTAATAGCTTCATTAGCAAGTAAAGCAAACAACAATGCTTCTTTGTTTTCTGCAGTTACACCCGAATGATTCATTACTACAACCTTTGCAGGATAAAGTTCTTCTAATCTTTTCTTAACATATAAATTCTTTGCACCGCCGCCGCTTAAAATAATTTCATCTATATCTGCATTTATAAAATTCTTAATACTGTAATCAATTGCGTAAGCAGTATATTCTGAAATGGTTCTTATGATATCTTCTTTAGGTATGTTTTTGACTTCTCTATCGCCGCCGTTGTTGGTGTTTTCACCAACAACAGAAAACTTCTCTAAAATTTTATTCAGCAATATTCCGTAATGCTCTCTGCCGGTTGACTTAGGTGGCTTGGCAGCAACATATTTATCTTCTGTTTTCAAGAAGGAAAAAAGTTTATCATTTATCTTACCTGAAAAAGCAATCTTTCCGTCTTCATCAAATTGTTTTGAGTAAAGAACATTCATAGCTCCATCAATAAGCATATTTCCGGGACCGCAGTCAAAAGCAATAATATCATTAAGATTTCCACCGGCTTGCAGATATGTTAAATTAGATATTCCGCCGATATTTATCAATATCCGGTTAAGTTTTTTATCTCTGAAGAGCACATGATCAAGATAAGGCACCAATGGAGCGCCATCACCACCAACAGCAATATCAGCCGTCCTGAAGTCTCCAATTGTTGTAATTCCGGTTTTATTGGCAATAACCGAAATATCACCCACCTGCAATGTGGATTTGAATGAATAATCTGAAATTTTGTAGTAAGATGGTATATGATGAATTGTCTGACCGTGAGAACCTATCAAATCTATGCTTTCTTTATTAATGTTATGTTTTTGCAGAAATTTGTTAATACAATCAGCAAATAAATGTCCTATCAGGAAATTTAATTTGCATATATTTTCAACGCTGGCGGTATCGTTTAATGAACAATTTAAGGTAAATTCCTTTATTTCCGGTAGAATTTTAAAGGAATCGAATGTTTTTACTTCAAAATTTGTTGTTTCAGAAGAACCCTTTACAGTCACTTGAATTATATCTACAGAATCAACGGACGTTCCCGAGAGAATTCCGATTATATTCAGCGATTCTTTATTAAAAACATCCTTTAAATTTTGCATCTAAATCTGTAACAAATATACACTAAATACGAATTATAATCTATGAAATAACTATAGTATATCAGAAACTATTGATTTTATATTATTTATTATCAGAAACTTATATATGTATTTAATATTACAATTATTTTCACAATTTTCGTGAAACTAAATTTTTAAAATGGAAGAGTTTAACATCGAGATTAAAAATAATGGGGATATAGCGAAATTATATCTAAATGGTTTTCTGGATGCCCATACCTCAAGCGAACTTGAAAAATGCTTCGAAAAGCTAATTGAGGAAAATAAATACAAAGTTGTGGTTAATTTCGAAAAATTGTCATATATCAGCAGTGCAGGGCTTGGAGTTTTTATGGCTTATATTGAAACTATGCGAGGAAATAATGGCGACATAAAGCTAACAAATATGACTGAAAAGATTTATAATATTTTTGACATGCTTGGATTTCCGATTTTATTCGAGATTTATAATGAAGAAAATACGGCTTTAGAAAAGTTTAATTAAGAAGATACACAAAGACGATAGAATGAATTCCGGGGGGAACAATAAAATAACGATAACAAGCTCAACGAAAAATCTTTCGGCAGTCCGAAATTTTGTTGAACATAAAGCTATTGAGCTTGGATTTGATTCAAACATCGTAAACCAGATAATTTTATCGGTCGACGAGGCTTGCACCAATATTATCAAATATACCCACCGATTTGATGAAAACGAAAAGATTGAAGTTAAGATTGATGTTAGAGATCGTGAGTTCAGAATCATACTAAAATACAAAGGCAGAGATTTTGACCCTAACAAAATGACAGAACCTGATATGAATGATTACTTTAATCATTTCAGAGTCGGAGGTCTCGGAATTCCTATGATGAAAAAATTCATGAATAAAGTCGAGTATAACCATAAAAGCCCGAATCAGAATTCACTGACTTTAGTAAAAATTATATAACCCTCTTTTAAAATTCCTGTTTCCCTAACCAATGGAAAAAACCGATAATCTTTCCAAACAGCTTGAGTTAAATTCTCTCATAGAATTTTCACAGCTTATCAACAGCAATCTGGATTTAAAATTTATACTTGGTAATATTTTGCTTCCTATAATGGGAAAAATGATGATTGGTAAAGGACTTATGCTCATCAAAAAAAATCCAGATAAAAAAGATGATATTTATTGTGTCGGTTGCGCAAAAGGTATAAAGCTTTTGGATGCAGAGCAAGAAATAGAATTTGAATTTCCTAAATCAGCTTATTTTGAATCGTCTGAGCTCCCTCAGGATGATAATTTTTTTGTAAAAAACGATTTAAGATATTTTTTCAAGGTTTATTTTGATAATAAGCTTCTTGGGGTTTTGTGCCTCGGGAAAAAAATCAACCCTAAAGATAGTTTATCTAAAAGCGAAATCATTTTTATAGAAACGCTTTTAAATCTTTCATCTTCTTCGATTGAAAACACAATTAAATTCAGCGAAATAAAACGCCTTAATGATGAATTAAGCAATAAGCTCACACAGCTTAATTCCCTGTTTGAGCTGAGCAAAGAATTTAATTCTAATTTTCTTGAAAAGGACAAAGTGCTTAAACTGCTCGGATTCACTTTATTAGGCAACCTTGGCATAAAAGATTTTGTGATTTTCACGAAATATAAATCTGATAAATTTTATCTGCTTTATTCAAATAAGAAACTTGATTTGGAAGGACATGACTTGAGTATTTTAGAACGTGTGAAACTTCCAGTATTTTTAAATGCTTCACATGAAAACTCTCTTATAAAATTTCTTGCATCAAAAAATTATGAGCTGATTGTCCCTACAATAAATGATAACGAAGTTCAGAATATAATTTGCCTTGGCAAAAAGTTAAACAAAACCGGATACAATCAAAGTGATATAGAATATCTTTCTTCAATTATCAATCTTTCTGTCATGTCAATCGAAAATGCTATGTTGTTTGGAGAATTTCTTGAAAAACAACAAATGGAAAGCGAACTGAGAATTGCAAGAGAAATACAAGTCGGTTTATTGCCAAAAGAAATTCCGCAAGTAAAAAATTATGATATATCAGCCGTTAATATTCCTGCTATGCACGTGGGTGGTGATTATTATGACATTATAAAATTAAACGATAAGAAAACTGCCTTTGTGATTGCAGATGTGTCAGGTAAAGGAACTCCTGCCGCGCTGCTTATGGCAAATATACAATCTGCTGTGCATTCATTTTTAAAAGTTTATGATGAAAATACTTTTGATATTTCAGACATAACTTTAAAAATTAATGAACTGATCTATGAAAATACAACTCCCGAAAAATTCATTACTTTTTTCTGGGGTATTCTTGATAATGAAACGCATAAGTTTGAATATATAAATGCGGGACATAATCATCCGGTAATTATTCGTGACGGAAAGGTAGAAGTGCTGGATAAGGGCGGCTTAATGATTGGCGTAATGAACTTTGGATTGAAATATGAGTCCGGTGAGATAGGACTTAACGAAAAAGATTTATTGGTTTTATACACAGATGGGGTTACCGAAGCGCAGGATGAGTTTAAAAATGAATATGGCGAGGATGCACTTATAAATTTACTTCAGGAGAGAAAAAATGAAAAATGCAAAGACATAGTTATTCATATTAAAACTGAGGTAGAAAATTTCTCAAAAAACTGCAAGCAATTCGACGACATAACAATTATTTCACTAAAACGGAATTAATTGATCCAAATTTGTTCAGGCGATTTTAAAACAATCTGATATCTATTTTTATATTTCTGTAACTTTCCTTTTACATAAATCGAATTCTCCATAAGTTCATCCATATTTAATTTACCCATCACATCTTTATCACTTTCAAAAACTACAAGCTCAAATCTTTCTTCTTTGCTTTTCGGAATTGTTATCAGATACGGAAATCTATTTTGCAAAACTTCACCGATATTTCCAAAAATAATTATTTCTTTATCAAGATTGCTCTCAAGCTGCGTAAACCCGTTATCATTGGTCAAGTTTATATATTGAGAATTATTGGAATAATTTTTGTCAAAATCACTTAACTGTTTCTCACGTTTGCTCCACCATTCTATTCTTAACGGATAATCAGGGTAATGCTGAACGGTATCATTCCAGATGCCAAGACGGTTTGTTCTCGCATAGTTCTGCGCATCGATAAATTCCTGGTGAAATCTTTTGCTGTTTCCGTATTTATTAAAATAAGGAGTAATTCCCTGCTTAACCGCTTCGATATTATAATTTATTTCATTGCCGTCTTTATAAACAATCATATAAACCAGATGCCTGTTGAACATATCTTTTACACGAGTCATATCGTCACGTTCAAGACGAACCGAGTCAGCATCTTTCATAAATTCTTCTGCCCATTTCCAGCTGTCATATCCGAATGGCGAGCTTGTCTTCGCGGGATATTTTGAATCACCTTTTTCCATTTGGTAATACTGAAGCCAAAATTCTCTGAGCTTGTTTGTAGATGCTTCAGCAGTATCACCTTTTATTGTTTCCTCGGTATCAATGAAAATTAATCTTGCCGAACCATCAAGCTTATCATATCTGAAAGTATCACCATCAGTGACTTTGGTAACCTTATAAGTCCCTAAAATAAGTTCATCATTTTGTGCATGACATGACGCAGCAATGAAAACAAAAAAATATACAAGAAGAAATTTTATTTTATTCATTAGTTTGAATATGATTTTGAATCTTAGTTGAATTAAGATTTAGACATAAAAAAAAAATCCTCACGAAAATTCGCAAGGATTTGTTATAAAATCAATAAACAAAAGACAATTTTATATTAATATTTTGTGCCTTCGCTGACGAAAGGAATCAATGCAAGATGTCTTGCTCTTTTAACCGCAACAACAAGCTTTCTTTGCATCTTGGCAGTAGCACCGGTAATTCTTGCAGGAAGCAATTTACCCTGTTCATTCAAAAATCTTGTTAATAATCTTGTATCTCTGAAATCGATATAATCTTCAACACCTCTTTCTTTAAAAGGGTCTCTTTTCTTAACGTTAAGATTTTTCTTAGCTGTTTGCTGAGTTAATTTATAATTTTCTTTTGGTTTAAGCTTTTTCATCAAATAAAAAATTTTGTGTAATTACAAATATACATAAAAATCAGCTTATTTTCAAGGGTTTGAAATCGGGATAAATACTGAAATATTATTAATTTAATTAATAAATATCTCTTTTGCGGGCTTATGAGAGAGAAAAAGCGGCATAGATTCAGTATATCCATACGCGCCTGCATTTAAAACTGCAAGAATATCTCCCTGCTTAATTTCTTCAATTTGTGATGCCTGATTAAATTCATCGAGTGAGGTGCAGAGCGGACCCGCAATAAGATAATTATCCTTAACTAAACGCTTCTCGATTATACCTGAAAGATTTACAATCGGATGAGATTGTCCGATAAGCGCAGGACGAATCATGTGGTGAATGCCACCGTCTATGATTGCAACTTTTTTACCTCCTGATTCCTTTGTGTATAAAACTTTTGTGATATAAATTCCACACTGCCCGCTTAAATATCTTCCCGGTTCGTAAATCATTTTTATCTTTTCAAGAAAGCTTGAGTATTTTTTATTGCGGTATAAAAAGTTTAATTCTTTTTTCAGCTTGTCAATATCGAGTTCAAATTCTTCTTCGGAATATGGGATTCCAAACCCACCTCCTAAATCAATAACTTCAAAAGATACATTGTATTTTTTTTCAAGCTCCATTGCAGTTTCGATAACCGCGATTGTATTTTCATAAATCCTTTTCCAGAATAAAATCTGTGATGAATTAAAAATATGAATTCCCTTTAAGCGAATATTCTTCGTTTTCTTTAAAGCTTCCATAAATTCATCTATTTGGTCTATGTCAATTCCGAATTTGCTAACTCCCATTCCACCGATGATTCTGTTTTCTTCACCTGCTTCGAACTTAGGATTAATGCGGACAAGAATTCCCTGTTTTCGTCTTTGTTCTTCGCAGATTTTATCAAGCAGTTCAAGCTCCTGAATTGATTCGACATTCACCGACATCAAATTTTTTCTGACGGCAAATTGAAGTTCTTCTTCAGTCTTTCCGGGACCCGTGAACATTATATCTTTCGATACAAACCCTGCGTCAATCGCTGCAGAAATTTCTCCAAGTGATGCAGTATCGCACCCAACACCAAGAGATTTTAAATGTTTTAAAATTTCAGGATTAGGATTACTCTTTTGAGCATAGAAGATTTTTATCTTTGAAGGTAAGTCTTGTGATAATTTATAATGCTGGTCTGTTACAACTCTGCGCGAATACAAAAATGCAGGTGATTCATAGCTATCGATATATTTTTTTAATTCATCGAGAGAATTCTGCTTGAAGAATGGATGAACTTTTAGCCAATGATTTTCATCTTTAACAAGTTCAGGGGTAAGTTCACTCATCTCAGAAGCTCCTCGAGCACAACTGCCGTGTCGGTTTTGCTGTCACGGTATTTTATTATCACCGGACAATAAATATGAACACCATATTTTTGTCCCATTCCGGAATTTATCGGTCTGCTTCCTGCAATTACTACAGCATTTTCAGGAATTATTAAAGGCTTGTCCTGAGTTTTCTTCAGAAACTCTCCTGTGGTATTATCAAATACAGGAGTAGAGGCATTTAAAATAACTCCTGTTCCAATAACAGCTTTTGTTTTAATAATTACACCTTCATAAAGTCCGCAGTTGCCGCCAATGAATACATCATCTTCGATGATTACCGGCATTGCACCGATTGGTTCAAGAACACCTCCAACTTGCGATGCGGCTGACAAGTGAACGTTCTTTCCAATCTGAGCACAGGAACCAACCAAAGCGTGGGAATCAATCATGCATCCGGTATCAATATATACTCCAATATTAATGTATGACGGCGGCATAACAATCGTTCCGTTTGCAATGTATGAACCGCACCTTATCGAAGAACCACCCGGAACCAAACGAATTCCGTCTTTCAAGCTGATGTTCTGCAACGGCAAAGTATCTTTATCAAAAAAATTCTGATTTTCATTTGAAATTTTCTCAAGCACTCCCGTTTTAAATCCAATCATTATTGCTTCTTTAACCCATTGATTAACCTGCCATTCATCACCGACTTTTTCTGCAGAACGAATTTTTCCCTCTTCAAGATATTTCAGAACTTCTGCAAATAACAATTTAATTTTTGATTTGCCTAAGTTATCTTTTTTAAATTCGCTGATAAAATTCAGAACTCTATCTTTTGGATTTTCTGCCATCTTAATAATTTATTCCTGAATCTATTATTGTTTGTTTCATAATGTCATTAGTTGCATCTGTTGAAATTGTGAGTGGAAGACGCAAAACATTTTCAATATGTCCGAGCAAATTCAATCCTGCTTTTACGGGTATCGGATTGCTTTCTACAAAACAATTCTTTAATAAATTTAATAATTTATGATGTTGTTTATTTGCTTCTTCAAAATTTTTATCAAGAATTAAATTAACAAACTGTGAAACCTGTTTTGGAGCAAGATTTGATGCAACGCTTATTACACCGACACCACCGAGTGTGCAGATTTCAAGTGTCTCGTCATCATTGCCTGAAATTACATTGAAGCTCTCACGTGCATATTTTAAAATTTCACTTATCTGGGTCATGTTCGATGATGCTTCTTTAATTCCGATAATGTTTTCAAGCTCACATAATTTCAAAGTTGTTTCAGAAGTCATGTTAATCGACGTTCTTGCAGGAACATTGTAAAGAACAATTGCTTTATCGGTTGCTTCCGATGCAACCTTGAAATGTTCATACATTCCCTGCTGGGTCGGTTTGTTATAATAAGGAGTTACAATAAGATAACCGTCAATATCATAATTTTTATACTCATTAATATTTTGAAGGACTTGTTTTGTGCTGTTTGAGCCAACTCCAACGATAACCGGAACTTCCCCTTTTGTTTCATCAAGAGTAATTTCGATTAATTTCTTTTTTTCATCTGACTCCAGACACGGAGTTTCACCTGTTGTTCCAAGTGGCACAAGATAGTGAATGCCGTTATCTATTTGTCTTCGAACGAGTTTTCGAAACGCATCGTAATCGACATCAAAGTTTGATTTGAACGGAGTTACTAATGCAGTTCCCGCACCTTTTAATTCTTTTAACATTTATATTTTATACTTTTCTTTGAATAAATCTTTAAACTCCCACACACCTTTTACATCTTCAAGCCATTCTGCAGCCATGATTGCACCAAGAGCAAATCCCCGGCGTGAAAATGCTTCATGCTTCAAAGAAATTTTATCAACTTGCGAAATAAAATCTATATCGTGAATACCTTTCACATCTCCAATTCTCTCAGAAGCAATTTCAATTTCTTTTCCCGTAACATCTTTCACAATTTCAGAAATTGATTTCGCAGTCCCTGATGGAGCGTCTTTCTTCTCAACATGATGAATTTCAGAAATTTCTATTTTGTATTCAGGAAAATTTAAAAATAATTTCGAAGCATTATTAACAAACTCGAAAAAGATATTCACACCAATAGAAAAATTGCTTCCGTATATCAAACTTTTATTTCTTTCTTTAAAATGATTTATAATTTCATCCTTATTTTCATTCCATCCCGTTGTTCCGACAACAGCTCCTGAAAAACTATCCGCAATCAGTTTGTAATTTTTATTAAATGCATCAGGTGAAGTGAAATCTATGCAGACACAGTCATGCTTTTCATTTTCACTTAAAGGATGATTTTCATCATAAATTTTTTCAACAATAACCCCTTTTTCGAGAAGAATATTCTCGATTTCCCTTCCCATTTTACCATAACCGATTAGACATATTTTCATAGAGAGCAAATTTCGTTCATAAAAGGAAGAATATATTTATAATATTTAAGTTATATTGAATTACTCCATTCATTTTAAAACATACTTGCAGTTCATCGTCTCGAAAATAATTTATAACACTGTTTGCTATTTTGTCAATATTGCAATATACTTCTATATAATATACTTCAGATGTAACAGTAAACTCTCCATTATCAATTTTAGTGGGTTTATCATATATTAATTCTAATGCAACATGTTTGATTGTATCATTTGAAAAAATAGGAATAAGTTTATAAAATGCTCTTACTGGTGAACTTCCTTTATAAAAGGAACCTGCATATGCAGAATTTTCATATATTTGCGCATTAGAACTGGAAACAATTAAAAGAAAAAATATGATCAATATTATTTTCATTTACTCAAAAAATTCTTTATGAAGAGTTTTTATAACAGAATCCATTTCATCACGCTGGACAACAAAAGATAAATTAATAACGGATGCTCCCTGCGAAATCATCGAAATAGTATAATCCCCCAGCACCTGAAAAATTTTTTTCTCAATGCCGCGTTCGTATTTCATGTTGTTGCCCACAATGCAAATTAAAGATTTATCCTCTTCCATTTTAACTTCAGAAAATTCGGATAGTTCATTTATTATATCATCGATTCTGTTATAACCATCAAGCGTAAGCGAGACATTAACCTCAGATGTTGTAATCAAATCAACCGACGTTTTAAATTTATCAAAAATTTCAAAAATTCTTCTCAAAAAACCATGCGCAAAAAGCATCTTAGGTGAATAAATATTTATTACCTTAATATCTTTTTTGCTCGTTATTGATTTAATTGTAAAGCCATTTTCCTTAACATCAGCTTTAATCAATGTTCCTTTAAACTTCGGATTTTTAGAATTTAAAATTCTGACCGGAATATTTTTTTCAATTGCAGGAACAATTGTCGAAGGGTGCAAAACTTTTGCGCCAAAAAACGCAAGCTCGGCAGCTTCCTTAAACGAAATTTCATCAATGATTTTTGGTGAGGAAACAATGCGCGGATCGGCTGATAAAACTCCATCGACATCAGTCCATATTTCGATTTCTTCAGCATTCATTGCCATTCCTATAATCGATGCAGTAAAATCCGAACCTCCCCTGCTAAACGTTGTAGTTATTCCTTCGTAAGTGCTTCCGATAAATCCTTGTGTCACCGCAACTTTCCCCGGTTCAATGATAGGACACAAAACCTCAGGAGTTTTTTCTTTTATTTCATTAAACATTGGTTCTGCATTCTGATAATTATCATTTGTCAACATAAACTTCTTCACATCAACCCATTCATTTTCAATCCCTCTATCACTCAAAGCTTCAGAAATAATATTAGTTGAAATAACTTCTCCAATGGAAGAGACTTTTGCCAAACTTCTTGCAGACAGTTCCGACAAAAGAAAAATTCCGTTCACAATATTTTCAAGTTCCTGAAATATTGAAATAATTTTACCGGTGATATTCTTCTGTCTTTGAGAATCGCTAATTAACTCTCGGCAAATCTTTAAATGACGCTCTCTTAATTCATCAAGAATCTCTTTTGTTTTTTTTCCATCGCCAATACAAGCGCTTTTGCCAAGCTGAATCAATGAATCGGTTGTCTTTGAAGTAGCGGATGAAACAACGACTGGTTTTCTTACAAGCCGTGTTTTAATAATTTCAATTGCATTATTTATTGCTTCAGCATCTTTAACCGATGTCCCACCGAATTTCATCACAATCATTTCAAGTACCCCTTATATAATAAATACTCAGCATTCAAAATTGCAGCACCTGCCGCACCGCGAACAGTATTATGTCCAAGCGCAGTGAATTTCCAGTCGAGGACATTGCATTTTCGTAAATTACCCGTTGTTATTGCCATGCCCTTGTCCTTATTTACATCAAGCAATGGCTGCGGTCTGTATGGGTCATCATAATAATAAATAAGCTTTGACGGCGAAGTAAAATAATTCGCAGCTTCGACAGAATCAAAACAAGAAATTATTTCCTCTCTCGTAGCTTTTTTATCAGTTTCAAATGATATACAGGTTGTATGACCGTCTTTTACCGGAACACGATTAACCGCGACAGATGTTTGTATATCAGCAAAATTTATTTTGTCATTTTTATACTCACCCAAAATTTTCGATAGTTCAACTTCAATTTTTTCTTCTTCATCTTTTATGTGCGGTATAACATTTCCTAAAATATCAAGCGATGCGACACCGGGATAACCTGCACCTGAAATTGCCTGCATTGTTGTTACAATTACGTTCTTCAAGCCAAATTTTTTAAAAATTGGGTAAAGAGCAATTGCAATAACAATAACGGAACAGTTAGGATTTGTAACAATATAGCCACCTGAATTCCATCTTTTTTTCTGACGTTCGATAATATCAAAATGAGATTCATTTATTTCAGGAATGCTAAGCGGAACGTCTTCATCCATTCTGTGATTTTTGGAGTTGCTCACAACGATATATCCGGCTTTTGCCATTTCATCTTCAACGTTTCCGGCAACACTTGAATCAAGTCCCGAAAATAAAATCTTCGCATCAAGTTCCGGTTTGCATTTTTTGATTATCATATTGGCAACAGATTCAGGAATATCAACATCCTGTTTCCAATTTACCTGTTCTTTGTATTTCTTTCCGGCTGAATTTTCCGATGCCGCAATTTCTGAAATTTCAAAATCAGGATGATTGTTTAACAGTGCAATTAATTTTTGTCCAACCGTTCCGGTACAGCCCAGTATTCCAACTTTAATTCTTGGCATCAGCTATAATCAATTTACAATTTTCTTATAAATATTCTTTACATCCTCAACTGCTTTATGCAAGTCGGCAATTTTGATGAACTCATCATTTGTATGCGCAACCAGAATGCTTCCCGGTCCATATAATAGCTTGTTCGGTATATTAGTAAATGATGGTGCGTCGGTGCAATAAGAGACAATTCCCGTTTCAAAACCATCAACAATATAAAACTCCATCGGATCATCGCTATAAAGAATTTCCATTTTTGATTTATCATCGAGCATCATAATCAATTTATCTATTATTTTATTGTGGCTTTCAAAAGTTGTTCTAAAAAACATTTTCATCGTTACAAAATCCGATACAACGTTATGAGCATTGTTTGATTCAAGCTTCCCGATGTTATAGGTTGTCTTACCTAAAATTTTATCATTACCGAAATCTATCTGATTCAATTTATTTATAAACCCAATCATTTTATCAATAGCATTATCACCAAGCTCGGGATATCCCGAATGACAATTTTTTCCGGTAAACGTGAATTGAAGGCACCAATTACCTTTTGAAGCTTTAATCAGAATATTTTCTGTTGGTTCACCAACAATTATAAAATCACAATTTTTAATGATTTCGTTGGCTTTTATTGCTCCGTGAGAGCCGTCCTCTTCCCCTGCAGTCATCAGCATTCCAAAGTCATTATAACCTTCTGCATTTAACTGCTTGCATACTTCAAAAAGATAAGCAAGCTGTCCTTTTGCATCACACGAACCACGTCCAAAGATTAAATCATTATCTTTGGCAGGAGGAATATACGGTGGAACGGTATCAAGATGGGAATTAAAAATTATTTTCGGTTCTCCCCACTTGAAAAAAACATTCAGCCGGCCTGATTCTGTTTTTTGAATTTCAACATCCGCATTTTGAGATTTATATTTTTCCGAAATGTATCGAGCAAGCTCATTCTCTTGCCCCGAAGTTGAGTCAAACCGCAAAATATCCATTAAGAAATCAATCACAAAAATTATTCTCCAAACAATTTAAGTTATTAATTTACTTTAAATAAAACTAAAATTAAATTTATTAATTAGGCAACCCGGAGCTGGATGTGGTTTCCTCACGGAATGAAACGGTATGTCTTCATAAAGAAGGAAGTAAATTTTTTCAAATCGAATTTATCCTTTTAAATACAATTATTTTTTTAATTCTTTTAATCTTTTAGTATATTTTTCTATCAGCCAATTAGCATAGCTAACATTTTCGGTTTGAAGCTTGTGTAAATTAAATTCAAGTTTCTTTTTTGAATCATGATTAAGAATTAATTTCTCAGCATAGAATAAAAACTTATTATATTTTATATAAAAATCTTTTGTAAGGAGTTTATCAACTCTCAATAATTCCCTGTGACTGTGAATCAAATGGATAATACCGTCAAAATCGCCTGTCGAATAATAATTTTTCAATTTAAGGAAATTAAGATCGTGCTTAAAAATGAAATTATCTATGTCTACTTTAGAAGCATAATTTAAAGATTCATCATAGTTTGCTCTTCTATTTGATATAATTGCTTTTGAATAATTTAAAAGGTTAACCTGATATTTAGGGTTTAAATAATTCACATAAGTGTCAACAAAATTTTCCGCCCAAGATAACTTCTTTAGAGTCAAAGCGTTCATAAGGATGTTTCTAAAAATATTGAAATCGATATAAATAGTCTCGGAAATTATAAACATTTTATGTGTGAGATACTTTTCATATAATTCGAACAATTCAATTTGAAATTTACTCTGATTTTGATTTGAAGCCTTAAACTTCTCGTGAATGCAATAGCTAATCATATTGGAAAAATGAAAATAAAGTTCATCCTTGCTCATTTTATCAAAGTTCTCTTCTACTATTTTTTTATAATCATAATATCTTTTAATATCGTCATCATTGATCAGCTCAAGCAGTTTTTTATAAACCAGCAGAATAAAATAATCTTTCGAATGTTTCGCATATATATTCATCAGGTTATCAAGATTTAACGACTTGATTAAATCATTAACCAATGAATCGGAATAATCATTTTGATAATTTTTCAGAAAATTATATGATTGAATAAATTCACAAATTAAATCAGTTATATAAAAGTTACACAAATTTACTGAAACTTCATTTATTGCTTCTATCCCATATTTGATTTCTTTATTCTTTAATATCTGAAAATTATTAGTTAAAAAATTTAATTTCTCAGTGCTAATTAGATATTTTTTTCGATAACAATCATTTCCTTCCAGTTCAAGTTCAGGCCAGCTTTTCGTTTTGTTGATTTTTTTTTGAAACAATTCAACTTGATGCCTTTCAGATAATTCCTTCAATAAACCAAGCTCACCCTCAAAATTATTTTTGGCAAAATAATTTACTTTTAAAAATTCCAGTGTAAGTGTTTGAAGTTTTGATAGATACACCCTCAACTCATCATAGGATATATTTTTCTTTGTATTTATCGAATCCCATAAATATTCATGTGTTAAATTACGGTCATTAAATTCCGGGTAAAAAAATATTAATGATTCATATAAAAAAACAATTTTTTTATTTGTGTTATAATAGACGGAATGTAAAAACTCCTTTAAACCTAATATTTCTTCTTCACTGAAACTTTTTAAAAGTAAAATTACAGGATGTTTTAAAATAGGTTTTTTCGTTTTAGGCATATTTTTACTATAATTGCTACCCTAACTTCTTAAATAATATATATTTACCTAATACTCAATACAAATTTATTTCTCGTTTCATTTTTCAAATAATCAAAAGTTTGTTTGAATTATCTCCTTATTCAAATCAAATTGTATGCAAATAAAATGAAGATGAAAAATGAAAAAAATAAAATTAATAGCTCTTTCAATTTTTACAATTCTCTGCATTTCAATCTTTCCATTTAAATTAAGTTATTCAAACGTTTTTTTTGAAATAAATGAAAGTACTGCATACTTAGATGCTTACACATACGTTCCAACCCTAATAGAAGGAGTGTGGTGGATGTACGTTTATGAAGATGACAGATTAGTATATTATTATCCAATGGAAGACGGAGGGTAACTTGAAAAGAGAGCATTTAATTAAAAATCTTGATGTCTTAATTGTAGAAAAGTTTGTTCATAAAAAAAACAAGGAACTTTTGGAGCAAAAATTTAAAGAATTAAATTTTAAAAAAGAATTTTCGGAAGATAAAATAAATTTCGGATTTAACGGATATTCGAAAAAAATCGATTCTCTTGATAATCTAATGCATTCTTTGAACGATTTATTTGAAGACATAATATTTTTTAATGAAGATGATAAGGTTATTTTATTTTATCCAAAGACAGAAAAAAAAAATCTCAATACATCCTTGAAAAAAATCGAGCTCCTTAAAAACGGAAAGAACAACATTATGAATTATATTTCAATTTCAGGAGACGTAACAAGAGTGAATAGATATTGATGTGATGAGGTCCCGTCTAAACCGGCCGGTAGATAGGGATAGCTTAAAATATTATTTAAATTACTAATACCTGGTATAAAATGCAATAAATTAGTTTTATTGTATTTTAGTTTGCTTACTTCTTTTATATTTAATTACTTAGTTAATGACGCATCTTAAAGACGGAAATAAGATTAAAGAATTTAATTCTAAACTTGAGAAGAAAATATTTGAAAAAAACAAAGAACTTTCAGACTATAAAGAGGCATTAGATCAATCATCAATTGTTGCAATCACAAATCAAAAAGGAATTATCAATCATGCCAATGAATATTTTTGTAAAATTTCTAAATATACAAGAGAAGAGCTTATTGGTCAGGATCATCGAATAATAAATTCAAATTTTCACCCGAAAGAATATATTAGAAATTTATGGGTAACAATTGCAAATGGTAAGATTTGGCGAGGAGAATTTAGGAATAAAGCGAAAGACGGAACATTTTATTGGGTGGATACAACAATAATTCCTTTTCTAAACGAACAAGGAAAACCTTATCAATATCTTTCAATTCGTAACGACATAACTGAGCAGAAAAAATACATTGAAAAGATATTTGAAAGCGAGGCTCTTCTTGCAGAGTCTGAAAAATTGGCGCACTTAGGAAGTTTCCAGGCGGATTTAATAACTAATGAAACAAAGTGGTCTGAAGAATTCTATAGTGTGTTAGGGTATAAGGCAGGAGAAATTGAGCCATCATTTGAAAATTTTTTAAACCGTGTTCATCTTGATGATGTTCAATACGTTAAATCTACCGTAGAGCGTGCTGTTAGAAACTTAAATTCTATTTTGATTGATTTTAGAATAGTTCAAAATGACGGCACTATTAAATACATACATTCCGAAATCGTTGTTAAAAGAGATTCTCAAAACTTTCCAATAGGCTTGATAGGATTTAACCAGGATGTTACAAAAATAAAAAAAGCTGAAAAAGAACGTGAGAAAATTTTGAACGACATAGTTCAGCGAAATAAAGATTTGGAACAATTTGCATATATTGTTTCACATAACCTCCGGGGACCCGTTGCGAACATATTAGGATATTCTGCAATTTTGAAAGAAGATAACATTAGTGATAAGTCGGAAATAATTGAAGGAATTTCATCTTCGGTTGAAAAACTTGATGATGTAATTAAAGATCTGAATCAGATTCTTGCAATAAGAAATAATCTCGAAGAAAAGAAACAAAAAATATTATTTTCCGAAATTGTAGAAGATATTAAATCATTAATTGCAAATCTTTTAAAAGATGAAAACATTGAAATAAATGTTAATTTTTCAGATATAAATGAAATTTTAAATATAAAAAGCTATTTTAATAGTATTTTTTATAACCTAATTTCTAACAGCATAAAATACCGGCGTCCTGGTATCCCCCTCGTAATCAATATCACAAGCAAAAATTATAAAAGTAAATATGAACTTATATTTGAAGACAATGGCCTTGGAATAGATATTAAAAAAAATAAAGAAAAATTATTTGGTTTATATAAAAGATTTCATCCGGAAATAGAAGGAAAAGGTATGGGGTTGTTTATGGTAAAAGCACATGTCGAATCTCTCGGAGGGAAAATTTTACTGAAAAGCGAAATAAACGTTGGTACAAAATTTATAATGGAATTTTCAAAAATAATATAACATGAAATTCATAATCGTTGATGATGACCCTTTAAATAACAAGCTTTGTCGACATATTCTTAAAATAACTACTTCAGGTTCAGAAATATCTGATTATCTCTATCCATCTGAAGCTCTTGACTTTATAAAATCAACCAAACTGGAGACTGAAGACGACGCTTCATCAATAATTTTTCTTGATTTAAATATGCCGCTGATTAGCGGATGGGATTTCCTTGATGTATTCAGTCAGTTTGATGACAGAATAAAAGCACAATATAAAATTTATATTTTATCATCATCGATTGATGAACGTGATAAAGAAAGAGCAAGAAAAAATCCTCATGTTTTACAATTCATTTCAAAACCACTTACAAAGGATAAAGTAAAAGCCATTATTGAAAACCAGATTAATGGTGAGAAATAATTTATTTTTTATACGCATAAAAAGTTGTGACAATCCCCATTAAATTGTTTTCAACATTTTCAATTTTGAAATTATGCTTCTTTAGAAGAGATGCAAATTCATTTTTTGTCATAAAATCATCTACAGATTCAAACAAATATGTATATGCCTTGCTGTGAGAGATTAAGTTGCCGAAGAAAGGAATTATTTTCCCAAAATAAAGATTAAACACTTTCGTTTTAAAAGACCTGTTTTTAAAAATATCTATTATTACTAAGACTCCATTTTTTTGAAGCACTCTGTAAATTTCATTTAACACTTTTCCTGGATTTTCAAAATTTCTTACACCGAACCCGATTGTAACAATATTAAATGTCTCGTCTTTAAAAGGAAGATGCTCTGCATCAGCTTTAATAATGTTAACATTATCTGATTTAACTTTATCTTTTAAGACTTCAAGCATGTTTTCTGAAATGTCGCACGCATAAAGCATATCAGGGTTTAACGCAGTGAGCTCTTTTGTTAAATCCCCCGTCCCGGCAGCAATGTCAAGAATATTTATTTCTTTAAAGTTGTTTAATGAAAGATTTCTTACAATTTTTTTCCGCCATAAAATATCAAGTTTCAAAGTAAAAAGATGATTGAGGAAATCGTATTTGGGAGCGATTTCATCAAACATAACTGATATTTTTTGGGAAGATTTATCCAAGCTTATGCGAAGCTGATTGATTTCACAGGATCGAATTTTGATGCAAGATAAGACGGGATGAGTGTTGCAATGAAACAAAGAAACAAGCTGACAACGGAAATTAAAATCACATATTCAGGTTGAATCAAAATTGGAACTGATTTCATATAATAAATCTCGGGAAGTTTAAAAAACTTAAACTTCAATTCCAGATAGCACAAGCCGAGACCGATAATGTTGCCAAGAACAATTCCGATTATTCCGATAAGCAAACCGTCATATATAAAAATTTTCATAATACCGCCATTGCTTGCGCCAAGTGCTTTTAGAACACCGATTGAGTGAGTTTTTTCAAGCACCATCATTAACAGTGTGCTGACAATGTTAAAAATCGCAATAAGAATGATTAAACTTAAAACAATCGGTGTCGGTGCTTTCTGAAGCTCAACCCAATTGAACAGCGGTTTATATAAATCAAACAATGTTTTGGGATAATAAGGATACTTTAATATTGTTCTTAGCTTTAATGCGGTTGCAGCAGCATTGTCGATGTTATCAAGCTTTAATTCAATTCCGGAAACATTATCGCCAAGTTCAAATAAACTTTGAGCTGTTGTTAAATCAGTATAAATTATTAAATCATCGTAATCGCGCAAGCCTGTTTCATAAATTCCGCTTACAATGAACTGTTTAATCTTTGGCTGGTTCAATGGCGACGGTATTCCTTTCATTCCGAATACGATAACCTTATTCCCGATTTCGATATTTAACTTTTTTGCTAATTTCTCACCGATTAATAATCTTGAGAAGGTCGTATCAATTGGCGCAAGGTTATATTCTCCTTTCACAATTTTATTGCGTGCAGTTGAAATATCGGTTCCGGCAACAATGCCCTTCAGCAAAATGCCTTCAATGTTTTCTTTATATCTTATGACTGCTTCTTTCTGGACAAACGGAGAAATTCCCGTTACACCTTTTATTTCAGTATTTATTTTCTGAATGGCTTCTTCATAATCAGGCAATCCTTCTGCACGGAATGAATTTATTTGAATATGTGAGACAAGTCCCGAAACTTTGTCTTTAATTTCTTTCTCAAAGCCGCTCATTATAGAAATTGCTATTATCAGAGCAGCAACTCCGAGAGTAATTCCGATTATCGAAACATAAGTTATGAAGGAAATAAACTTTGAATCTTTCTTCGATAATAAATACCGCTTCGCTATGAGAAATTTATAGTTCAACAATATAATATATTGGGATTCCCGCCTGCGCGGGAATGACTTCGCTAATCGCTTAATAAATATGCACGGATAAACTCATCCAATTCACCGTCCATAACTGCCTGAGTATTGCTTGTTTCATGACCGGTTCTGTGGTCTTTGACCATATTATACGGATGAAAAACATAACTTCTTATCTGGCTTCCCCACTCAATTTTTTTCTTGGATTTTTCAATTGTCTGAATTTTATCGAGCTCTTTTTGTTTTTCAATTTGGTATAATTTCGATTTTAACATTTTCATCGCATTCTGACGATTTTGCAATTGAGAGCGTTCAGTTTGGCATGCCGCAACAACTCCCGAAGGAACGTGTGTTATTCTCACGGCAGTCTCAACTTTATTAACGTTCTGTCCTCCTGCACCACCTGAACGATATGTATCGATTTTTAAATCTGCCGGATTAATTTCAATTTCAATTGTGTCATCTATTATCGGGGTGACATAAACTGCTGCGAATGATGTATGTCGTTTTTTGTTTGCATCGAACGGAGAAATTCTCACAAGGCGATGAACCCCGTTTTCTGCTTTTAAATAACCGAAAGCATACTGCCCATATACTTCTATTGTTGCGCTTTTAATTCCCGCGCCATCGCCGTCTAATCTATCGACAAGCGAAGCTTTGAATTTATGTTTTTCCGCATAACGCAGGTACATTCTCAAAAGCATTTCAGCCCAATCCTGAGATTCTGTTCCGCCCGCTCCTGAGTTTATAGTGATAATGCAATCACGAATATCATCAGGGTCTGATAACATATTTTTGAACTCAAGCTCGTCAAGTTCTTTTATAAATTTATCAAGCTCGGCTTGAATTTCATTTTCTGCGGATTCGTTTTTTTCAGACTCTGAAATTTCAATTAGAAGTTCAAGATCAGAGTAAAGCATTTCTACCCTTTTATATTCATCAACCCATTTTTTTAGATTGGAAATTTCCTGAAGTGTTGCTTGTGCGGATTTTTGGTCATCCCAGAAGTTTGCAGCTTCCGTGATTTTTTCGAGTTCCTTTACCTTAGATGTTTTCTCATCTAATTCAAAGAAACCTCCGTAGTTTTAGTAACTTTTCTTTATAATCTTTTAAAATATATTTTTGTTGGTCAAACATTTTCTATCATTTCCTTTCTATTTCCATTTTTAATAATGCAGAAGCAAGAGTCTTTCCTTGCGCATCAAGTTTTAAAGATACAGTGCCGCCGCCGCCAAGCGTATTATTTAAAATAAAATTCAGTGCATTTATATTTGGCATTTCATAACGAATTACTTCGCCCTCACAAATTCCTTTAAAAAATTCTTTAACACGTTCCGCAGTAACTTCTCTTTTAATCAAATCATAATCTTCTTTTTTATAGGCAATCAATCCGATGTTGGCAGCATCACCTTTATCACCGCTTCTTCCATGACAAATTTCTCTTAATTGAATTTTCATTATGTATAATTTAAAGCTTTATTTTCTTCTTTAACCCTTATGTTTAATATAACTAGATTCAAAACCGTAAAAATTATTGCAGTCCAATATAAATCAAATATCATAGGAATCACGAATATTTCACATATAACCAGAACATAATTCGGATGTTTTACATATCTATAAATTCCTTTCGCTACCAATGGAGTGTTTGGAATCCGTATAATTCTGGTGTTCCAATACCTGCCAAGAGTTGAAAGAATTATTACCCTGCAAATCTGCAATATTATGAAAATTACTAAAAATACATAATTTATTAAATGCAGTTCAAAATTACCTTTGGTAAAGACATATTCAACTATTAAACTTATAAAAAAACCGGCATGGAGTAAAACAATAAACTTATAATGCTCTTTGCCGTATTCAACAGCTCCCTGAGATAATAACCATTTCTCATTTCGTTTGGATATTACTAATTCGATTAATCTTTGCAGTATTAAGAAAATTATTAAGTACCAGAAGAAAGGCATTTGATAAATTTGTCATTCCTGCGAAGGCAGGAATCCATAAGCGTTACTTTGACCCTGAATCAAGTTCAGGGTGACAATTTAAAATTAGTTTTTCATATTCAATAATAACATCTCGCTTGAAAAGCCCGGACCGAGTGAAAGCATAACTCCATAACCATCTTCAAATCCTTCTTTCAAAAATTTATTCAGGACATAAAGAACTGTTACACTTGACATATTACCATAATCCATCATCACCTCACTTGTAAATTTTAGTTTTTCTTCAGAAATTTTTAGACTCTCAATATATGCTTTAATTACTTTAACACCGCCGGGATGAATTATGAAATTCTTAATATCACGAAGAGTTATTTTATTTTGTTCAAGAAAATAGTTTAAATCCTTTGCAACATTATTCTTAACAATTTCCGGAATGTCCCTTGAAAACACAACCTTTAATCCGTCATTAATGACTTCCCATCCCATTACATCAAGCGAGTCCGGATAAATCTTGCTTAAAGAAGATTGATAATTTATTTCATACGCTTCATTCGATTTTACATTGTCACCTGTCAAAAGACAGACTGCAGCTCCATCTGAGAACAAACTTGTTGCAATAAAATTACTTTTTGAAATATCATCCTTAATAAAAGTCAAAGTGCAAAGCTCGATGGCAATAACTAAAATAACTGCATCGGGATTTGCCTTCGCAGCAGTAAATGCTTTTGCTAATCCTGAAACGCCGCCCGCACACCCTAAGCCAAACATCGGATATCTGTTGACATGCTCATTGATTCCTAACTTATTTATTAACATAGCATCAATTGTCGGGGTTGAAATTCCTGTAGATGAAACAAAAAAGATATCTGTCATATCCTTTAATGAAATTCTTGCTTCAGATAAAATTTCACTTACCATCGGCTCTAAAATTTCTAAACTTTTAACAATAAAAATATCATTCTTTGACTGCCAATCATGTTTTTCATAAAAATATTCAACAGGCAA
Organism: Ignavibacteria bacterium; assembly: GCA_036262055.1. NCBI lineage: Bacteria > Pseudomonadati > Ignavibacteriota > Ignavibacteria > Ignavibacteria bacterium. The sequence goes on along the minus strand of DATAJP010000003.1, from coordinate 203,579 downwards.
GCTCATATTTCTGGTCTTTATCTGTGTATTTTCAAAAACATCCAAAAGTTTTTCAGTATCCTTGAATTTTGATGAAAACATCTCAGAAACAAACTCTTTTAGGTCAGATTGTCTGACTTTATTCGGTAAATCGGCAATTTTGACAGAAATTAGCTTTGGCAATGACTTTTATTAGATTTTACTTAATGTATTAACAAAAAATCTTTAATATTAGTTAAAAATTTAAGTTTTTTTAGAAAGTTTTATTGCTTAAATCGGAAAAAATGGTCTGCAATTTGCATATAATTTTATGGTGGCAATTCGAGAAATCGAATTATAACTTCGAAATAAATTAATATATGAAAAAATATATATTGGTTTTTATAGTTTTTATAAGTTTTAGCTCACAAGCATTCTCACAGGGGTGGCAAACACAAACTTCAAACGTTACTAACCGTTTATTTGGAGTTTCATTTTTAAATGCAAACACCGGAATGGTTTGCGGTGAACAAGGCAGAATTTTAAAAACCACAACAGGCGGAGCTTTCTGGTTCCAGGTAAATTTTAGCAATGAATTTTACCTGCAGGCAATTCAGATGGTTGATGAATTTGTCGCTTACGCGGTTGGTTCACTCGGCACGGTATTAAAAACAACAAACGGCGGCCAAACCTGGACAGTGAATAATCCTCACCCAACAACAACTTTTAATTGCTTGTCATTCACTGATATTGACAACGGATGGATTGGCGGGTTTGCAGGCAGTGTTTTCAGAACGACAAACGGAGGTCAGAACTGGCAGCCGCAATCTGAGGTAAACTTTACTATAGCAGGTATAAAGTTTACCGATGTTCTTAACGGAACTGCGGTTGGAGCAGGCGGAAAAGTATTTAAGACTACTAACGGTGGTTTCAATTGGAACATCGTCAACAGCAATACAATGCTTGATTTAAATGCAGTGGACTTTATTACAACTGATACGGGTGTTTGTGTCGGCTTAAACGGATTAGTCTTAGTATCGGAATTTGGAGGATTTGTATGGACGCAAAAAACAACCGGTATTACGGATGCATTAAACGGAGTGTCATTTTGCGGAAACAGTAAAAATATTTGTGCAGTGGGAAATAACGGAAGGATAATAAGAACTACAAACGGCGGAGAAACCTGGATTCAGCAGTTTGCAAGTACTTCAAATGCTCTTTATGCTGTCGATTTCGTAAATTCTTTTACGGGATATGCAAGCGGATTAGCAGGTACGATTTTAAAAACAGGAACAGGAGGTGGTATCAACGTGAAAAAGATAAGCACAAACATACCGGATAAATTTAAGCTTGAACAAAATTATCCTAATCCTTTTAATCCAAATACAATTATCAAGTTTGCTTTAAACAAATTTGCTAATATTAGTTTGACTGTATTTGATATTGCGGGAAGAGAAATAAAACGTATTATTGCAGAAAATTTAGGACCCGGTGAATACGAAATAAATTTCAATGCGAAGAATTTAAGTTCAGGCATTTATTTTTATAATTTAACCGCGGGAAATTACTCTGAAACTAAAAGAATGATAATTTCCAAATAATTGAACAAATTGGCATAAGATTTGTATCAAATATTATGGCAAATTGCATTTTTATGAGAAAAATAACTACGATTTTAATATTATTATTAGTAACTAATATATCATTTGCTCAATCGGGATGGCAGTTACGACCCGCCGGGACAAATGTTATTCTTTTTGGAGTATCCATTTCAAAGACAAATCCAAACTATGTAAATGCAGTTGGTGAAGCGGGTAGGATTTTTGGCTCCTATGATGCAGGTAAGACATGGTGGACTCAGAATAATAACCTTAATTATTGGCTTAATTCAGTTGTTACAATTGACCCCTTCACAGCGGTAGCAGTTGGTTTTCAGGCAGATGACGAGCTCGGTAAAATTTTAAGAACAACAAACGGCGGGCAGAACTGGTATCCCCAATGGAGCAACTTTGTTCATACATTGAACGGAGTTGACTTCCCTAATCAATGGAATGGTTACGCAGTGGGTTGGTTCGGAACGATTTTGCAGACAAGCGATGGCGGTGAAACATGGGAAAGAAAGTTTGTGAATACAAATTATAATTTATACTCGGTTGACTTTGTTGATGATAATACCGGCTTCATAGTCGGAGCATTAGGAACAATGCTTAAAACAACTAATGGAGGTTTGAACTGGTTTAACATGCAGAGTCCTGATACTAATTCATTACACTGTGTTTCATTCTGTGACCCCATGAACGGAGCTGCTGTTGGCGTTAAAGGAATAATTATTACAACCACTGACGGCGGTGAAACATGGGTGCGAAGACAAAGCTGGCTTGAGTCTGATTTGAATGGTGTTTTTATGTCAAACCAATGGACTATAACTGCAGTAGGAAATAATTCAGCAATACTTCGTTCAAATAACGGCGGTTATTCATTTACCTGGCAGGAAAATCCGGGACCGACTGTAACATATTTCGGAGTTAATTTTTATAATGCATATTTTGGAATAACAGTCGGCGGCGGCGGAAAAGTTTTGAGAACCGTTTCAGGCGGCGGCGACAGCAGTCAGGTTATCGGCATAAACCCGATAGGAAATGCTATACCTGATAAAATTCAGCTTCATCAGAACTATCCAAATCCGTTTAATCCGTCAACGACTATAAATTTCGACATACCGAAAAATTCTTTTGTTACTTTAAAAGTTTACGATATGCTTGGCAAAGAAGTAGCTTTGCTGGTAAACCAAAACCTCAATGCGGGTAGTTACGATTACGTCTGGGAAGCAAAAGGATTTTCTTCAGGAGTTTATATTTATAGATTAGAGACATCAGGACAAATATTTACAAGAAAAATGTTTTTAGTGAAGTAACAATAAGGTTGTGTCATTCTGAGTGAAGCGAAAAATTTCGTTTTAAATTTTAATCTCGCAACAGCGGGATTTTTTTTATGCTTTAGGATGTGCTTTCTCGTAAACTTTTTTAAGCTTATCGGGAGTGATGTGTGTATAGACCTGTGTCGTTGACAAGCTTGAGTGCCCCAGCAAATCCTTGATTGCCATTATATCAGCGCCGTTTTCAAGCAAATGAGTTGCAAACGAATGACGCAAAACGTGAGGTGATTTCTTTTTTATATCAGAAATCTTTCCGATATTTTTCTTAACCATACGGTATATAAACATTTCATATAGCGGCTTTCCGCGCTTGTTGAGAAAAACCAAATCTAAATTATTTACATTTACAATCTCTCTTATGGACAAATAATCTCTCAATGCTTCTTCTGCCTTTTTACCAAAGGGAATAATTCTTGTCTTACTTCCCTTCCCTAATACTTTAATTGTATTCTTGTCAAAGTTAACGTCTTGTAATTTTAAAGTTCGCAATTCCGCCGCACGAATCCCTGTGCTGTAAAACAATTCAAGTATTGCTTTTTCAAGCAAGTCGGTTTCGATGATTTTCTTCTCATCAAATAATCTCTCAACTTCTTTTTTATTCAAAAACTGCGGAAGGTTTTTCGATGTCTTTGGAAAAACTAAGAACGATGCTATGTTTTTTTCGATTAGTTTGTTCTTATAAAGATATTTATAAAATGCCTTTAATGCCGAAATCTTACGTGAAACTGATTTAGAAGAATACTTAAAATTCTTTGTCTTATTTATGTTGAAAACTTTGCTCGCAGGGTCGGAGATTTCAGCAATGAATGATTTAAGGACATTTAAATCAATATCCTCAAATTTAATCTTTGACAAAATCAAAAAATCTCTGAACTGAGACAAATCATTTAAATAAGAGATTAAAGTGTGGTCGGAATAATTTTTTATTTTCTTGAGGTAAGAAAGGTAGTTATCGATATGGGATATTAAAACAGTATCCACTTTTGATTATTACAAATTTAAACTGCGTCTGAAATGGAAGAGAAATTAAATTCTTCAACTTTAATGTCAGGCACCACGATTTTTGCGTTTCCTGTTTCGCTTCCGACAACCTTCTCGGCTTTAGAAACATCAACAACATTTGAAAGCATGTTTGCAGGTGATTCATTGAACCTGAAATTTTTAACAGGATATTTCACTTCCCCGTTTTCGATATAAAAAATTCCATCGCGTGTAAGTCCTGTTAGCAAAATAGTTCTCGGGTCAACACTTCTGATATACCATAAACGAATCACAAGAATCCCCTTGTCAGTCGAAGCGATTAAATCTTCGAGAGATTTATCCGAGCCATTCATTATGATGTTTTCAGGATAAGGCACAACTGGTGAATTCGTCTTTTGCGCCCAGTATCTGCTCGTTGTAAGATTTTTCAAAACACCATTCTCATACCATGAAGTTTTCTGAATCGGAAGTCCTTCTCCATTAAAAGGACTCGAAGGCGCATAAGAAACTGTCGGGTCAGTGTAAATCGTAACTTTATCGCTCAAAATTTTCTGACCGATTTTATTTCCATTTGTCTTATCAGAAAAATAACTTCTGCCTTCATCTGCACTACGTTTGTTCATATATCCGAACAAATTTCCAACCATGTCACATGCAGCCATCTTTTCAAGCACCGCAGTGTATCTGCCGGGTTTTAACTCAATCGGATTGCGCGTTAAGGCAGCCCTATCCATGACTGTTCTTGTTAAATCCTGATATTTAAGTGAAGCTAAGTCTGCATACATTCTTGCAATCTTGCTTGAGCCCGTTCCATCGGGAGTTCTTGATGTTGTAGAAAAATCCAGTTCAGTTTTTTTATGATAAGCAAATAAACCGTTTGATGTTCCGATTGATTCAAAACCTGAGCTTGTTTCATAATATCCTGCGGAAATTAAATCCTTCTGACGTGAATTCTGCAAAACATGCGAAACTGTTTCAGCTCTTTGTTCGGGAGTAGCATTTGCAGTGTCTTCGAAATATTCTTTGACTGTTAAGTAACCGCTTTGAGGTCCAAGAGGAGGCATAAATTCATCGTTAGCAGGGCTTAGCTGGGCAATGTCTTCTGATTTTTTTACACCATCACGAATAACATCGTCATTTAATGATGTAATTGTAACGCTTCCGGATTTTTTTCCGAAGTTTGAAGTAATCGAAGCAGAAATTCTATCCGAAGAACCACAGGTCGTAACAGTGTTAACTGCAAACCTGATATTTTCAGCCAATCCACCATACAGATTCACTGTGGCAGAATCTGCCTTTGAATATGATAAAATCTTTTCTGTAATTCTTTTTGCTTCTTCTTCGGTTAGAAACATTTTAAAAAATTATTGTATAAAATTATGCTTGTTCTTTAGCGTTTAAAATATTTACCTGTCTGAATCTTGCAGGCGAAGAACCATGACTTACGGGAGCGACCTGTCCCGGCTCACCTTTTCCGCAGAAAAAGGAACCGCCGAGTGAATACTCAGACGCATCACAAATTTTATCAAGTGAATTCCACAGATTAACCGTATTGCCCTGGTAAATAACATCTTTCAACATTCCTGCAATTTTTCCGTTTTTGATTTCCCAAAATTCCTGACCGGTAAATTGAAAATTATATCTTTGCATATCAATGCTCCAGCTTCCGTCCCCTTTGATGTAAATTCCATCTTCGGTATCGGCAATCAAATCGTTTAATGAAAGTTTTTCCGTGCCGGGTTTTAATGAAACGTTCGGCATTCTTTGAATCGGGAACGTTCCCCAGCTGTCAGCATAAGCGCATCCGTAAGATTTTTCGTTGTTGATTAATGGAGCAAGCTCACGTGTTGTCTGATAATCAACAAATGTTCCGTCTTTTACAAGATTCCATTCAGTTGTTTTAACGCCGTCATCATCATAACCGCGTGTCGATAAACCATTTCTTTGTGTCTTATCAGCAACCATATTGACAAGGTTAGAACCATACTGAAGTTTGTTCAATTTATCCGTGGTCATAAAACTGGTTCCCGCATAGTTTGCTTCATATCCCAATGCTCTATCAAGCTCAGTTGGATGTCCGCATGACTCATGAATTGTAAGCCACATATTTGTAGGATGCAAAATAATATCGCGTTTCGCGGGAGTAACTGATGGAGCTTTCAGCTTCATCTTAGTATGTTCAACTGCTTCGAGAACATCGGACTCAAAAGGATAATCCTGAATGTATTCATACCCCATTCCAATCGGAACTGTGAAAGTATCTCGCGATTCAAAATCACCGGTTTCTTTATCTATCAATGTAACATCTGTTTTCGTCCATAGTCTATGTAAATCCTGGATAATGTAGGAGCCGATTGATGAAGCAAAATATTTATTTTCATTCACAAACCACATAAACGAATCTACATAGTTTGCGCCGGCTTCTTTTGCAATTTTATTAAGCTTTAACTGGAAGTCTATCTTTTCTGTGACCGGAATATTGAAAGCATTAACTCTGATTGGCGTGTTCCATTCATCAACATAAGACTGCGTCGGCGCAAGAGTAACGGGTTTTATTTGTAAAATCGAATTAGCTTTTGCGATATCACAAGCTTTCTTGACGATTTTAACAATCTCTTCGTTGTTCAAAACCGAGCTTGCTGCAAAACCCCATGTACTGTTGACAAGAACACGAACTCCAAAGCCGAAATCATCGCTATCTGAAATATATTGAACCCTGTCTTCGCGGGTACCGATTCGCTGGTTGCGATTTTTGCAAATACGGATATCAGAATACTCAGCTCCGTTTTTCTTTGCAGTCTCTATTGCGAGGTCTGCAAAGTTTTTATAATCGTTGTTTGAAAATTTTGTATCGGAGAAATTTTGATTGGGCTGTCCGTTAATCAAATAACGGTTTTTGGCTGTTGCGGTTTCTAATAAAGAACCTGCTACAACCGCACCACAGCAGGAGTAAATTGAATTTTTTAAGAAGTCCCTTCTTCTCATATTCAGCATTAAGCTGCTTCTTCCTGTTTTACAGTTTCCTCAATCGGATATTTGGTCTTGCATTGCGGACACTCAAGGAAGTCGCCGTCTTTTTTAGTTGATTTTTTTACGAGATAATTATTTCCACAACTTTTGCAATTCTCGATTACAGGAAGATAATTAGTAATAAAATCACATTCAGGATAATTCGTGCATCCGTAAAATATTCTCTTACCTTTTCCGCCGCGTCTTTGGAGTACTTCACCTTTTCCACACTTAGGACATTTAATTCCCAAAGTTATTGGCTTTATCCCATTACATTTAGGATAATTTGAACACCCGTAAAATTTACCAAATTTTCCGACTTTTACAAGCATATCTGCACCGCACTTATCACATTTTACACCTTCAGCTAACTGCTGATTTTCTTCCTGTTCTTCAGGGAGAGGCATTGAGCATTTGCATTTCGGATATTTCTCACAAGCCATGAACTCACCATTCCTTCCCCACTTTCGAACCATATGCGCGCCTGTCTCGGCTCCGCATTCAGGACAAAGAATATCCGTTTTTTTGATTAAGCTTTTCTTAATATCAGTTGCCTGCTTATCTGCGACTCCTAAATCTTTGCTGAAAGGAATGTAAAAATCATCAAGAACTTCTTTATAAGTTGATTCACCGTTTGCAATAGTATCAAGTTCATCTTCCATCTTTGCAGTAAAGCTGTAATCTATAACATCAGAAAAATATTGGGAAAGAATCTGATTAACAATTATCCCAAGCTTCGTTGCATAAAGCTTTCTTTCAACAAGGTCAACATATTTTCTGTCAATAACGGTTGAAACAATTAACGCAAATGTGCTCGGTCTTCCGATACCAAGCATATCAAGCTGTTTAATCAAGCTGCTCTCAGTATATCTCGGAGGAGGATTTGTGAAATGCTGGTTCTTGCTGATTGATAAATCCTTTATAGTATCTTCTACTTTTAAATCAGCCGGAATTATTGAAAAATCATCTTCTGCCGGTTCAACCTCTTCAGCATCTTCATAAACTTTTAAAAATCCGCTGAACTTCACAACACTGCCTGTTGCTTTAAAGAAGTATTCGGTTTTATTTCCTCTCGGAGATAACGCTTTTATGATAATCGTTCTCTGGTTATAAACCGCTTGTGACATTTGCGAAGCCACAAATCTCTGCCAGATGAGTGTATACAATTTTAATAAATCTTTGTCGAGTTTTTTTAACGACTCAGGAGTTCTGAAAACATCTGTCGGTCTTATAGCCTCGTGCGCGTCCTGTGTTTTCTTGCCTGTATCTTTCTTTGCGGGAGCTTTGCCTTTTAATGAATATTCGTCACCATAATTATCATGTATAAATTTTTTTGCTGATTTTACCGCATCATCACTTATTCTTGTTGAATCGGTTCTCATATATGTAATCAAACCGACATTACCTTCGCCTTTAGTTGTCTCAACACCTTCATAAAGCTTTTGAGCAAGCATCATGGTTCTTTTTGGAGCAAAACCAAGACGTGACGATGCAACTTGCTGAAGAACGCTTGTAGTAAAAGGAGCTGGAGCATTTCTCTTAACTTCTTTTTCCTGTATGTCGGTAATTCTGAACTTATTGCCTTTAAGTTCTTCGATTATCTTATGTGCTGAATCGATATCAGGAATCTTTGGCTCGTCACCATTAAACTTAAGAGTATCGGCATTAATTTTATAAAGCTTTGCATTAAACGGTTTTGGACCGCCTGAAGGTTTTGCAAATAGACCATCGATAGACCAATATTCTTTTGGAACAAAACTTTTAATTTCTTCTTCACGCTCACAGATTAGTTTTAATGCAACAGACTGAACCCTTCCTGCTGATAATCCAAAATAAAATGTCTTCCACAAGAAAGGACTCACTTTATAGCCAAGGATTCTATCCATCACCCTACGCGCCATCTGGGACTCAACAAGATTCTCATTAATATCAAGAGGATTTCTCATTGCTTCCTCCACACCTGATTTGGTTATCTCATTAAACAAAACACGCTTAATGTTCTTATTTATTTTTTTAACTTCATCGGCAATATCTGCTGCAATGGCTTCGCCTTCGCGGTCAGGGTCAGTTGCGATAAATATTGTTTTAGATTTCTTTGCAAGGTCTTTTAAAACTTTAATTACTTTTTCCTTGCCTTCGATTACTTCATAATTCGGCTTGTAATTATCCTCTATGTCAACGCTAATCTTGCTTTTAGGAAGATTTTTTATGTGTCCGACTGTTGCCTCGACAACATAATCGCTTCCTAAATATTTATTTATAGTTTTAGCTTTAGATGGTGATTCTACTATTACTAATGACTTTTCCATTTTTTAGTTTACGGGGTTTTAAAACGAACTTATCAGTTTATTGTATCATTATTTTGCAGCAACATCCTGTTCAATATATCGGAGTTGTCCTGAGCATCAAACAACAATGAAGAGATTATAGATTTGACTTCCGGTATACTTGCTTTGGTGATACCGGTGAGATGTAGTTTTTCTATTATTGATTCAATATCAAAATTATTTATTACGCCAAGCTCCGACATCTGAAGAATATATCCCATAGCTTCCGTAGTAAGAAGATTTTTTTCAAGCTGATGGAAAAATCTTTTTGATTTAGAAGATTCTTCTTCATCTTTAAATATATTTTCAGATTCGTTTAATTTGCTGTTGAGCCATACAAACGCTGTGTTAATCTCCGCGCTTGAATAACCCTTTTTTTCCAAATCTATAATGTCTTTCTCAGTAATCTGCTGCGTATCGTTCATTTGCGTAAGCAAATACTCTATTATTTCTATTACTTTTTCGTACATTAAATATTCAATAATTTTAAATAATAATTTTCTTTCTGTTTCATCTTTCTTTTGGTCAACATCGTTTTATCTTTATATCCGCACACATGCAGTAATCCGTGTATAATAACTCTCATCAGTTCATGCCTGAAATTGACATTATAAATCTTCGAGTTCGATTTAACTGTCTCTGTTGAAATAACCAGCTCGGCAGATTTAGTTCTGTTTTCACGATACTCAAACGTTATAATGTCCGTTTCGTGGTCATGGTTTAAATGATGTTTGTTAAAGAACTTTATTTTATTATCACCGCAAAAGAAGATGCTTAATTCTGTTAATTTCAGCCCTTCTTTATTTTGTAACTCCGATAATGCTAAAATAGTTTTGTTTTTAATAAAATCCTTGAGTTTCTTATCAAAAAACCTCTTTTCGTAGTTATAGCTGACATCAATTTCGTAATCGTCGCTGATTCTGACAATCATTTTTTAATTCTATTACTCGGGAATTTCTTCTGATACGGAAAGTGCAACCGCCGATAAAAGTTTTTCCGAATTTAATTCTGCAAAATCTTTTGAAAGAATATCCTTATTCACATTTGAATACAAAGCGCAGTCGCCTTTTCTGGAAACAATTAATCCGGAAAGCTTAGTTTCTGTTTCGGAAATAAAAATTATTTCCTCAAGCATTTGACTGATTATGATTCTTTTGCAGTTCTGAAGCTGTAAGTGGCAGTTATTGGTATAAACGGAGATTAAATAATTATCCTCATCATTTGTATTGGCGGAATTATCCGTAAACATTTCGAGATGAATTCTGAAATTCGTCTGCTCGTTTTTTATATCTAAAATGATTGAATTTTCAGCGCTTTTAAATGAGGTATCGAATAATTTCTCTATTCCGGCTATTATGTCTTTATTTCTTCCGTTTATTATGCTCAAATTGACTATGTACCCTTCTCTACTAAAGTAAAAAAACCCCGGTAAAAGGTAACCGGGGTTAAAGATGTTAAAACTTAAACTGCTTTAACATTCGCTGCCTTCATTCCCTTGCCATCTTCAATTAATTCATATTCGACTTCAGAACCGTCTTCGAGAGTCTTGAAAGATTTCTCGTTAGCGATTGCTGAATAATGAACGAATATGTCTTTTCCTTCTTCTCCAACAATAAATCCAAATCCTTTTTTAGCATCGAACCATTTGACTTTACCTTTCGGCATTGTCACCTCCTAATTTAAAATACCAGTATATTGAGCATACTTAACACAGACTAAAAGAGCTTAACTTTATGCCTAATTTACCGGTGTAAATCTGTGTTAATGTAAAAATAGATATATAAAATTGCATTGTCAATTTATATACACAAGCAGATGAATATAAATTTCTAATAAACTTTGACTTATTTAAGGGTTAAAAGTGTCCTCTTTTTGATACATTTCAACATACATCATATAGTTCTTTGCACTCTGCTGAATCATTTCAATCTCATCCTGTTTGAGGTCTCTAATTATTTTTCCGGGCACACCGGCTATCAGAACCCCTTCAGGAACCTCAAAACCTTGCTTAATCAACGTTCCTGCTCCGATGAGGACATTTGAATTAACCACACACTTATCAAGCAAAATTGCGCCCATCCCGATTAAAACTTTATCCTTTACAGTACATCCATGAACAATAGCATTGTGGCCGATTGTTACGTCTGCTCCTATTACAAGCGGGTACTTTTTATAAGTAACATGAAGCGTCGAGTTATCCTGAAGGTTTGTTCTTGCTCCAACTCTTATGTAATTTACGTCACCTCGAATGACAGTATTGAACCAAACACTGACATTTTCTTCAAGAACAACATCACCGATTATATGCGAACCCTCGCACATAAAAACCGAGTCGTGAATCTTAGGATATATGCCTTTATATGGCGCTATCATATATTATTTAAATTCAATATTTATTTCTTCCTTATCAGCATTATCAATATTTATATCCAACTCACCTATTCTTAAATCTTTCTGGTCAGTAGGAAAATATTTGGTATGCTCTCTTGCCCATTTTGCGGCAACCCCATTGAGCGGACTGGTAACGTTATAATTTTTATACTGAAGCATTTCACCTATCTGATAAATTATATCAACAAGCGTCTCACCGGGAGCCCAAAAATCACCTATGCAAATATCATGAGGCGATGCCATTCTGAAATTCGGATGAAAAATCGGAGTCAGCAAAAAACATTGTGGTTTTACTCTCGGATAATCAAGATGCAGATAAATTTCAATCTTATGCTGTGAAATATATCTCAATACTTTTTTCTCTTTAGTCGAGCCGTCCTCAAGCTTTATTCCGCGAACATCTTTGAATGTAACAAAATATCTTTCCGGCACTGCTCCGTTATTATCTTCAACTTCTAATTTTATGTACGGGTGATTCTTGAATTCGGTAATAAGCTTTTCGTAATCTGAATTTAATCTTCTTTTTCTTGGTGTCATAAATATTCTCGTATGTCATTCTGAGCGTAGCGAAGAATCCCCTTACTTTAATACTGGGATTCCCGCCTTCGCGGGAATGACTTCGTTTTTTATTTTAAAACAGGAATCTTTAACTTCATTCCTTTAACAACCTGGTTAGGGTCGGATAAATTATTAAAACTTAATATATCAATATATTTGCTCGAATCATTCAAAAAAAAATATGCTATTCCTTTAATGTTGTCATTATCTTTAACTGTATAATCAATTGAACCGGCATTATCTAACTGACCTTCGATAATATGGTCTTCGAGCTTCTGGTTCAAATATTTATAATCTGATTTCAATTTTTCGGTTTCAAGCGTATTAACCGCAAGGTTCTCAATATTGCTCTTAATCGAGTATACCTGATAAATTAAAAAGGATAGAATTGCAAAGTTAATTATCAGCAATAAAATGGTAATATTATTTATGTTCTTTGGCTTCACTTCAATCTGTTTTTCGAGCTCATTTAAATCATTTCCTGTTTTTCGCTCAGCTGATTTTTCATTATTCATTACTAATTCTTCATTATTAATTACATAAAATCCTTTTGCTTTTTCAATTTTGTCGCCGTTCCAGAAGAAAAATCCACGCTGAGTTATGGTCGGGTCAAAAACATATGCAACCATGAACTCCAAATTAAAAAAATTCTTTTGAATAAAAACATCATAATCGGATAGAAAAACAGAATGTCCGGGATGAGAATGATACCAGCCGAGAATTATCTCATCAGGAAATTTATTTTCAAGCTCGTTGTTTATTTGCTCCCAGGTCTGATAAGTAAAAGTCAAACGCGAAACGGAGGAATTCGTAAAGCCTGCCTTAATGAAATTTTTTATTATTATAAAGGATTCACCTGAGTGCAATTTGCAGTTATATCCGGTAAGGACTCCGCCAAGTTCGTTGTTTTTATCCGATGATAAATGATGTTCAATTCCTGATAAAGCAGCCTGTTCTATGTATATCTTTATATGCCCGTTATCAGGAATACTTCCAGTTAATTCAGCTGAAGGCAGCGAATTAAAATATTTTATCTTCGAAGTATCTTTTAACTGCATAGTAATCAGGAAAGCTCCACTGCAAAAATTGTTTTACCGGTTTCAATCATTTTTTTTATGTAAGGAAGACATAGTTTACAATTGCCCGCTACCATTTTATACTGCTGAAGTTGCTCCAAAGTTTTGAAATCATTTACTTTCATAATTTCCTTCATCTCTTCAAATGAAGTATCGTAACAAATGCATTTTGTTATTTTATATTCCAATTTTGTATGGACTGACTAAAATATTCGATTTAAAATTTTCAATTCTTTGGATTCCCGCCTTCGCGGGAATGACAGAAGGTTGCTTAAAACTCAATCCCTTCACGTGCAGGAATTCCCGCATCGAAGTAATGTTTCACTTTTCTCATTTCAGTAACAAGGTCGGCTTTTTCTTCGAGACCTTCCCACAATTTATGCCCGGTCATTACTAATTCAAATTTTTTATTTTTTTTGTATAAATCAATAAGTTCGTCAACATCTTTTTTATCAAGCAGATGATAATCAACCGCAGCAATTGCTTCATCTAAAATGAGCAAATCAATTCCGCCTTTTTCAATTAAATCTTTTGCAATACCCACCCCTCTCTGTGCTTCTTTAAAATCCTCCTCCTGATTTTTGAAACGGAACGTTCCATCCGCGTTCATTCGCTCGCATCCTGTCGGGTAAATATCAATCGGATAACCAAGTTCTTTAAGTTTTCTCAAAATAATTCTTTCTGCGTAATGCTCTTTATCAGGATTATGACCTTTATCAAATTGTACAATTGCAACTTTCTTCCCTGCGCCAAGTGCACGCATTGTTAAGCCCATAGTTGCAGTAGTTTTGCCCTTCCCGTAACCATAATAAATATGAAAACAATTCTTCTCCTCATCAGTCAGCTTTTTATAATTCTCGATTGTTTCAAGAATTTTTTTATTAAATTTCTTGCCTCCTGTCTTTTGAAGCTCTTCTATTTTTTTATCTGTATTTTCGGGTTTAACCATTTCTTTAAAACGAAAAAGGGAATAATCTTCTTATAAGATATTCCCTTTTTCTCAAAATTTATATTTATTTATTTTCCGCTTTGCCCGGTATAATCGCTTCTTTCAAATAAAACTTCCTCAGTCAGGGGATTATAATATTTTTGGATTAACATTTTTTTGATGGTTCCGGCATCATCATAAGTCAGAATAAAATCAGAAGAAGATATTTTGTCAATTGCTACCTTCTTTGAGGTCGAAACAAGCGGATAAATTTGTGTAATTAAATATGTTTCCAAATCCGCATCATCTTCATGCAAAAAATCATTTGTTAAGACCGCTCCAAACATCTCGTCTTTTTCAAGTTCTGCAGTATCAAGGTCATCACTTTGTGATTCCGTATTTGAGCTTGTATTTGTATTTTGATTATCTTTTGAACAAGCAGTAATTAAGGCACTACAAAAAAATAGTATAAATATATATTTCATTATCAGAAGTTTTTAGCTATAACACTAAATATTACTTAATAACTCCCAATTCTTTTCCGATGTCGCCAAAAAGTTCAAGAATTCTGTCAAGATGTTTGTCTTCATGCGTCGCCATATATGAAGTTCTTAACATTGCCATATTTGCAGGCACACCAGGAGATATGAACGCATTGACGAACACACCTGCATCAAAAAGCTTTCTCCAGAACTGGAACACAAGTAAATCATCGCCAAGAATCACCGGAACAATTGCGCACTCACCGTCGATAATTTTGAATCCCATTTTCTTAAAACCGTCCCGCATTTTCTGAGCATTATTAAGAAGCCTGTCAATTCTTTGCGGTTCAGCAATTAATATATCGAGCGCTGCATCTGCCGCCGCTGCTGAGGCGGGAGTGGGTGATGCAGAGAAAATCAATGCCGGAGAATGATGCTTAATGTAATTAATCACATCTCTTTCACCCGCTACAAATCCTCCAAGCGAAGCAAAAGTTTTTGAGAATGTTCCCATAATCATATCAACCTGGTCACCAAGCCCGTAATGCGAAGCAGTTCCTCTTCCACCCTTGCCGATGACGCCGGTTGAATGCGCATCATCAATCAAAATTCTTGCATTATATTTTTTTGCAATCTCAACAAGTCTCGGCAAGTGAACTATCTCTCCGGTTGTTGAAAAAACTCCATCTGATACTACAAGCTTTGCGGCATCAAGAGGAAGCGAACTCATAATCTTTTCTAATGAGTCCATGTCATTATGTTCATAACGTTTGAAATCAGCAAAGGCACCTTTTGCCATTAAATTTGCAGCAACAATACATGCGTGATTATCTTTATCTGAAACTACATATTCACCTCTTTGAACAAGCGTCGGGATTATACCCTGAGCTGTCTGATATCCTGTTGAAAACAACAACACTCTTTCTTTGCCAAAAAAGTCTGCAAACTTTTCTTCAAGCTTGTTGTGCAAATCCAGTGTTCCGGTTAAATAACGTGAACCTGAGCAGCCCGTTCCATACATTTCAATTGCTTTTATTGCAGCTTCTTTCACCTTCGGATGCGCAGTCAAACCAAGATAATTGTTTGAGCCTGCCATAATGATTTTCCTTCCTTCTATCATTACTTCCGGTCCCTCGTTAGCTTCGATTGCTCTGAAATAAGGATAAAAACCCGCTGCTTTGACTTCGTCTGCACGTTTAAAATTATAACACTTCTGAAATAAATCCATTAATTATAAGTAGTTAATTGTTAATATTAGGATAATGTTGAAAAATTTCGAAATAGAAAATACGAATATTAATTTATAACTTCTATGATATTTTTCGAATACAACGCCAAAATTCGGATACAATCTAAGGAATTATGAAAGCATTTATAACAGGAGCAACGGGTTTTGTGGGCAGTCACCTTGCCGATAGACTCTTAAAAGAAGGTTTTGAAGTATATTGTTTGAAGCGTTCGACCTCGTCAGTGAAATGGCTCGAAGGCAAGAACGTTCACTATGTTGACGGTGATTTATTTTCGAATGAAGCGCTTGAAAAAGTAATAAAAGACATGGATTATGTTTTCCATGTTGCGGGAGTTGTAAAAGCAAAAACAAGCGAAGGTTTCGAGCGCGGAAATTACCTCGCAACAAAAAACCTGCTTGATATAACATATAAAGTTAATCCGAAGATAAAAAAATTCGTTCATATCTCTTCTCTTGCGGCATGCGGTCCGACCCCTACAGAAAAACCGTTGACAGAAGATGCTCCGTGCCATCCAATAACGACATACGGTGTTACAAAGCGTCATGCTGAAGAAGCTGTTTTGAATTATAAGGATAAAATGAATGTTTGTATTATAAGACCTCCTGCAGTTTTTGGTCCGAGAGATACCGAGATTCTTGTTTATTTCCAGGCGTTTCAAAAAGGTCTTAACAGTGTGATTGGTTTCGGTGAAAAATATCTGAGTTTGGTTTATGTAGAGGAACTTGTAGATGGAATTTATTTAGCTGCAATAAACGATGCTGCAAACGGACAGATTTATTTTATCTGCATGGATAAAGCATATAACTGGGATGAAATCGGAAGCTTAACATCTAAAATACTTGGAAGAAAAGCTTTCAAAGTTGCACTGCCTCATGCGGTTGTGTTTACCGTTGGTTATATTGCGCAATTCTTTGCAAAGTTTCAAAAAAATGCAGCAACATTGAACGTTGAGAAATGCAAAGACATAACACAAACTCGATGGGTTTGTTCAAATGAAAAAGCAAAACTCGAACTTGGTTATAAACAAAAATTATCACTCGAAGAAGCATTTAAAAAAACCGTGGATTGGTACAAACAAGAAGGCTGGCTAAAGAACAATTAGCAATATGTAATTAGTAATGAGTAATAAATAATTTAATGAATAAATTTGAAGTCATTCCCGCGCAGGCGGGAATCCCAGGATAGGTACAATTTTTAATGACCGAAATAATAAAATATCTTACGAATTTATTAACGGAATATCTTAATAAAACCGGTTCGGATTCAAAAGTCATTTTTGATAAGCCAAAAGATGAAAAACACGGAGACCTCACGACCAATATTGCACTTGTTGCGTCGAAGCAATTAAACAAAAAACCGCGCGACTTAGCGAATGAAATTATTTCGAATATAACTTTTGATGAAAAATTTATTTCAAAAGTTGAAATCGCGGGACCCGGATTTATAAATTTTTTTGTTTCGGATTTTTATTATCGTGAAGTTCTTGGTGAAATAATAGTAAGCGGAAATGATTTCGGAAAGACAAAAGACAACTCAGGCAAAAAAGCAAATCTTGAATGGGTAAGCGCAAACCCCACAAAGCCGCTCCACGCAGGACACGGCAGACAAATTGCTCTTGGCAAAGCTATTGCAAATCTTCTTGAATGGACGGGATATCAAGTAACTCGCGAGTATTACTACAACGACGCAGGCAACCAGATGCAAAAGCTTGCGGAGTCTGTTTATGCACGCTACATGCAGATGATTGACCGAAGCTTCCCTTTCCCTGAAGACGGTTACCAGGGCGAGTACATAAAAAATATTGCGCAGTTAATTTACAGCCAGAGAAAAGATTCTTTAAAAGATTCTAAGGATTTAGAATTTTTCAAAACCGCAGGAGAAAATTTTAATTTCAAAGTTATTCGAAATACTTTAAACAAACTCGGGATAAACCACGATGTATTTTTCAATGAAACCGAATTATATAAAAACGGAGACATCGAAAAGCTTCTTGCATTATTTAAAGAGAAAGAAATGTCTTATGAAAATGACGGCGCGGTATGGCTAAAAATGAATCAGGCAGAAGGTTTTGATAAAGATAAAGTAATTGTTAAAAATACCGGAGAGCCGACTTACCGTTTGCCGGACATGGCATATCATATAAATAAACTCGAACGCGGGTTTGATTTAATCATTGACATCTTTGGTTCTGACCATGGCGACACATATAAAGAAGTCCTATACGGTGTGCGTTCAGCAGGATATAATACAGATAAAATCCACGTCATCATTCACCAGATGGTCACGTTTAAAATGGGAGATGAGTCCGTTAAAATGAGCGGGCGAAGCGATACTTCATATTATCTCGATGAGCTTATAAACGACATCGGTGTTGATGCTACGCAATTCTTCTTTGTGATGCGGGGAGCAAACACGCATCTCGATTTTGACATTAAGCTTGCAAAAGAGCACTCGGAAAAAAATCCTGTATATTATTTACAGTATGCTCACGCACGTATCTGCGGAATTTTGCGAAATGCTGAAACAAATTTTCCCGATATTTTGTGTGCTGATTCCGAACCGGCTCTCTTAACTGCTCCCGAAGAAATGCGTTTATTAAAGACACTTGCTGACTTCCCTGAAGAAGTTCAGGATGCCACAAGAACTTATGAACCGCATAAGATTATTACTTACCTAAATAAAGTCGCAAGTGACTTTCACTTGTTTTATCACAACAACCGTGTGCTTGATGCCGAAAATCCAAAACTTTCTGCCGCTCGCTTGAAGCTTTGCATGGCAACACAGCAGGTTTTGAAAAATGGTTTTAGCATTATCGGAATTTCCGCCCCTGAAAGAATGTAATTATTGCTCTTCGGCGGGTTCTATATACTTTCCATCTACCTTGAAGCTCTGACCACGGAACGTAATCAATAAATACGCCGCTACAATTATTGCGCCTGCTCCTGCATAAGCAAACATTACAGGTGCCCCGAACGAAGTCCAGATTAATCCCGCGATGGTGCTTGAGAGCAAAAGACAAACGCTATTGAATCCTGTGAAAAATCCCAAAGCAGTTGCAATTTTTGTATGCACAATGCTTGCAATCCACGCCTTGGAGACGCTTTCGTTTAATGAAGCATACAGTCCGTAGAGCAAGAATAATCCGTAAATGACATAAAGCGAAGGCGAAGTTGACATAACGCCGTAAACGATTGCAAAAATAATCAGTCCGATGACATAACTTTTCTTGAAACCGATTTTATCGGCAATTGCTCCCATCGGATATGACGTTGCAGCAAACACAACATTATAAAAAATATAAACCATAAGCACATCCTGGTCGGAGTTTGTGATGTTCTTAATCATCAGCAGCAAAAACAAATCAGAGCTGTTTATTACTCCGAAAGCAAGGAACCCGATGACGGCTTTTTTATAATCCGGCGAAGCTTCCTTCCAATATTTTACAAAAGTAAAAAAACCGGGAATACTTTTTTTAACTTTATGCTCCGATTTTTTTTCTTTAACAAATAAGGTCAATAAAAATCCGACAAGCGACGGAGCGAAGGCAACTAAAAAAATTGTCTGGTAGCTTACATCATAGAATGTCAGCAGCAGCAAAGAAATCAGAGGACCAATCACTGCTCCGGTCGTGTCCATTCCTTTATGAAATCCGAAAATTCTTCCTTTGGTCTGAGCAGTTGCCTGGTCGGATAAAATTGCATCACGGGCTGAAGTGCGGATTCCTTTTCCAAACCTGTCAAAAAATCTCGCAAGGAAAATCCACAGCGGATAAATGCTGAGAGCCAGCATTGGTTTTGAAAGTGTGCTTAAAAAATATCCGCTTGAAACAAACGGCTTGCGAGTGTTATACTTATCCGATAAGTATCCGAAATATCCCTTGCTAAGCCCCGCTGTTGCTTCGGCAAATCCTTCAAGCAGTCCGATAAGAAATGCCGTGAAGCCAATGCTCTTAAGAAAAATCGGCATAATTGGAATAAGCATCTCGCTTGATATGTCATTGAACAAACTGACAAATCCCAAAATCCAGACAGTCTTTGAAATTATTTTTTTCAAATTTTCAAAAGATTAAACCACAGATTGACACAAATTAGCACAAATTATTTGAAAGTTGGAGGTAAGAAGCTGAGCGTAGCGAAGTTCCGACTTGTCGGGATGAAAGAACAAAAATTCCCCTCTCGAGAGGGGTGCTGCGAAGCAGCGGGGTGTGTAAAATTATTTATATTTTATCGGATAATAATCTCGCATATAACTTATAAACTGCTCCTGACGTTTTTCCGTATCTTTCAAAATCACTTCAAGTATTTTATTTTTATCCGGACAATTATTGTGTTTTAAAAACCACGCCTCGGCAAGATAAAAAACATTATTGATGTAGGCATTGTAAAAAACATTTTCAACTGCACGCCAGTAATATGAGTAAAACTCTTCCATCGTTGGACTAAGCGGAGAATTTTTGCAGATGTCGTCTTCGGGACTCATCTCTTTATGGTTTTGCATAATATTCTGATAATTTTCATTCGAAAGCATATCATAAAATTCATCGCTCATATACGGCACAAGCTCAAGCTGTCCGTTGTATTTCACATGATAAATATTCCAAAGTCCAAGCACAGCGGGAGATTCTTTCTCGATGATTTCAAGAATCATGTTAACCGAATCTATCGCCTGCATGTTCAGATTCTGAATTTCATAAAGCGGCAGGTAGCTTTTTGTTTTGTCGATGATGTAACCGTTGCCGAAAAGAAAATAGGGCGACATACCGACATATCCGTTTAAAATCAACTCATCGCTTCCATCACCGTTAATGTCAATCAATCTGTACTCCTGCAGATATTGAAACCCCGTTTTCTCTTCATCCTTTTTTATTTCATCCATCATATTTTCATAAAGCACCTTGCCGTCAGACTGATTAACAATCTTCACTTTCGTATCAGTCACAAACCCATCTTTCGATTTCACTTCCGTGAATTCATAAACTACATCACCGTAAGAGATGGATTTGGTGGGTTGGGCGAAGGAAAGAGAATAAATTAATAATAACAAATTTGTAAAAGTCAGAATAATAACTTTCATATTGATTTTTATTTATTTTGCTAATAAACAGACCATAAAATCTAACCGTGTCTATTCCATCAAACCAAAATCATCATCGCCGTTGTTGGTGTTTTCACCAACAACCGTCATAATTCATATAGTTTTCTAAAATTCCAAACTCATCTGTTCCTTCGAGATAATATTTTGTTGAAGCATATTTATACAAATGCGATTCTTCAGCTAAATTCCATTTTGGCATTAAAGGATTTTTATGAATATAATTGATTTTTTGTTCTGTTATTTCTTTAGAGATTAATTCAATAGACAAAGGATTTCGTTCCCAAATTTGATATTTCCTATCTTTAGCATCCACATAAAATTCATTTAACAAATCAACATTTGTTTTCTCTAAATCAAATTTAATCATTTGAGAGGTGTATTTTAAAAAATCACGTTGAATGTCCGAATAATTTAATTCATTTTTAATTTTCCATATTAAATGAATATGATTCGGCATTATGACAAACGCATATATTTTTATTTTATTGTTCTCAACAAGATATTTTAAGCTGCTAATAATTATATTTTTATATTTATCAAGTGTGAGCAATGGTTTCCATTCAAGAATTGTAGCAGTGAAAAATACAAGATTGTTCATTTACTTTAAGAAAATTGGTTGTTGGTGAAAACACCAACAACGGCGTAAACTATATTTATTTCACAAACTTATAAAAATCATTATTTACTTAAAATACGAATTTCGTTATTCCATCTTCCTATACTCAAACTTACCTTTGATTTCTTTATTCAGATATGCGCCGATGGAGCTGGCGGTGAGGAGGTCGAGGTAAATTTTTTCGGGGACTTTGAAATATTGATAAACATCGCCATCGATGAATTTTACTTCGAGAGTTTTCGTTGCTTCGTCATAGCCGATTGAACGAACGCTTGTGGAATTGACGTGCTGTCGTTTCATAAAACATAAAATATAAAATGTAAAACAAAATTCGACTTATTGTCATTCCAGCGAAAGTTGGAATCCAGGTTAGGTGACCTGAAGACTGGATCCCGGATCAAGTCCCGGATGACAAGTCCTCTTTGCGACATCGTCGTCCCTTTGGGAGAGGAGGATTTAGGAGGAGGACATCACTTAAATCCTCCCCCTGTTTCCCCCTCCAAAGGGGGATAAAACTACTTGTCAGATATATTCATCCTCATTGTCGGGGAGTTGCCGTTGACTTCGGGATAATACATAAGCGCTCCCACAGAAGGATTGACGTTATACTGTCCCGGTATCTGCGCGCGCATTATGTATGAGAACTCATAATGGTCTCCGTAAAGATACGTCGCGAAGAAAGTAACTTTGTTATCGCGGATGTCCTTGTCGGCATACCACCATCTCCAGTAAGGATAATCATAAACAACTCCGTAATCTTCCTCATCTTCGATGTTATAAGCCCAGTCGTCGGTGATGACTTCGCATCCCGCAGGAATCGGGTCTTCGAGCATGAAGTAAGAAAGATTATTTTCTTTTGTATAAACGCGGAGCTTCACGAGAAGCATATCTCCCGATTTTATATTGCCGTCGTAAGGATACTTTCTGTAGACAATATTGTTGCCTTTGTATGATTCATATTGCTTAATGACATAATACTCACGCTCGACTCTGAAACCGTTTTCCATCGCGCTGACGTTGTTTGAATTGACATAATAATTCACCGTTCCCGAAAAATAAACTTTTCCTGTTCCTGATTTTTCAATGCGGATAACATTATTGTTCATCTGCAAAGCAGTGTAATCAACTTCGATGATTTCATCTTTTTTAAAAACATCGTCGCGGGTCATCTGCTTTGACATATATTCTTTTTCATTCACAAAAACTTTTATGGTATAATCAGGATTGAGCTCATCTGAAGTTTTTAAATAATCAACCATTGAGTAAACAATGAATGCGGTCTCCTGAGTATTTCTCCATGCAAAACCCATTCTTTGCATCATAAGCCAGCGGACGATTTTATTTTTCAAATCCGCATGCATGTTTGTTTTCACAAGCGCGCTGAGAGCCATTGCTGTAGTCTGAACTTTATCATCCTGCCAGTTATAATGAAACGACTTACCTTCCCAGTAAGCTGCGCCTTCGCCTGAATATTTAACGTCCTTCACTAAATCAGCCACCACATCATTTGCCTGCTGAGTATCACCGATTTCATTGAGAGTTAAGATTATCAAGCTCTTTGCATAATCATTCAAATCTTCTTTTTGTAAAAGCTTTATGTATTCACGAATAAGTGTATTAGAATTTTTATCCGCAAGAGCAAGAGAATACAGAACATATGCGCGTGTTGTTGACTCAAGGTTTTCACCTTTCAATTGAGACTTCATTGCTTTAACGCCATTGTTCAAAACACCATTCTTAATGGTATATCCCGCAGATTGCGCAGTTGTCATTCCGTAAACAACATAAGCGGTCATGAACGGATTAGTGCCGTCATTTGTCCACCAACCCCATCCGCCATCCGAATGCTGGAATCCATATAAGCGGTTCAATCCTGCTTCGACCATCTTAGGCAAATCCTTCTGTGTTGCCGCGCTGATTGGCGCATCAAGCTCTCTGAAAGCTCTCGCAACTACAACAGTCGGCAAAAATCTGCTCATAGTCTGCTCGACACATCCATAAGGATAACCTGCAAGCTCATCGAGCGCAGTCAAAATCGTGGAAGCAAGCGATGGTGAAACCGTGAACTTCAAGCTTGCTGACTGCAAGTTGCTCGTAATCGGTATTTCAAAATTTTTTGTTTCGTTTTTGTAAGCATCATCAAAATCAGCAATCAAACTGTTTGTCATCTTCAGACCCGTCGGTTCCAAAGGAACTTTAAGCTCAACCGCATCAGATTCTTCATCGGTTAAAGCTTCAACATAAAGCTTTGCATCACCTGTTACACCTGTTACATTGATATTCCAATCTAATCTGACTTCACCGTTTGATGGAATCGTAATCGTCTGCTCTGTTGCATTCATTGGCTGAACGTTATCCGCTGTAAATTTCACCTTTGCTCTTTTTTCTGAACTCAAATAATTATGCACGATTGTCGAAATCGTCACGTTATCATTTTGCTGTAAAAATCTTGGAGTTTCCATTCTCACAAGCAAATCTTTTCTTGTGATAACAGTCTTTACATTTTGTCCAACCTTTGAATCTTCAGTAATAACTCGCGAAGTAATTCTCCACTCGGTTAAGTTATCAGGATACTGAACCTCGACAGTTGTATATCCGTTGTCATCAGTCATTTGTGAAGGTGACCAGAGAATTGCATCTCTGAAATCAGAACGAACCTCAGCAGTTTGGTAATCATCTTTTTCACCATTCTTTTTAGATTTAGGGGCATTCATTTTTTCTTCAGAAACTACTCCTTCTGTAAGAGCAACTATATCAGATGTTCTTCCTCCGCGAAAATTAAATGCACCTGTTTGTTCAAGTGATTTCTGCTGTTCAAGCTCATTCAAACTCTCATCTGTATATAAAATAAAATTCTTTGTTTCTCCTTTTGAAAGCATAAGCTCACGAACGTCTTCGTTCTTTTCTTTACCCGTGTATATAGAAATTGAATACTTCCCGGCAGGAAGCTTGAACTCAAATTCTCCGCTGTCATTTGTAATTGCTGCTTGATATTCATCGTCAATAATAATTATTGCACCGGGAACAATCTTGCTATCCCTGTCAAGCAATCGGCCAGTAACCGTTGCAAGCTCGCTTTCTTTTATTGAATGAATGTTGAAGCGTTCAAATATTGTCAGCAAGCGGGAATATGCATAAGTATAATTTCCGCTTTCATAAGAAGAAGACACATAAACATATTTCGGTCCGTAGAAAAATTTACGGATGTCTTTCGTAGTTTCTTCTTTTATTGCATAAATGCTCTCGTCTATTATACCAAGCGATACTTCAGCGTTTCTGACAGGCATTCCGGTATAGTCTAGCACACGAACTTTCAGCTCACCTTTTTCTTTCGGTTTATATATCAGCTTCGACGGGTCGATTTCAACTGTTAAGAACTTTTGCTCCTGAATTACCATCAGCATTTTTTGCACATCATACATAGTTCCATCTTTTATATAAGCCGCTTTGACATAAAAATTTGAAGAAAATTTTTCGGTAACGGGAATTAAAACTTCTTTCGAAGTTCCATAAAATTTTTCCGTTGCATAATAAAGTATGTTATCGCTTTCAGCTGTCATTAAGACAGTTGCATCCGGAGTCGGGG
This sequence comes from Ignavibacteria bacterium, assembly GCA_036262055.1. Taxonomy (NCBI): domain Bacteria; kingdom Pseudomonadati; phylum Ignavibacteriota; class Ignavibacteria; species Ignavibacteria bacterium. The sequence continues at coordinate 178,388 of DATAJP010000003.1, read as the reverse complement.
TAATCACAACTGCTTTCACAGTATCGCCAACCTTATAGCTATCCTTGTCAGTCATAATCAGCACGCCGCTGTTATCATCCCACCAGCTCATGCTTTCTTTATAAACCGAGAAGTTAGTCGAACCGGTTATTTTGTTTCCGCGTTCATCGGTTGATTGAATTTCAGCAATGTAATATCCTTCTGCATCATAAGGAAGCTTGTAAGTCACGGTTCCCTCTCCCTCGCTTAAAGTTTTTCCGTTAAGCGATGCGACAAAATCTTTTTTGTATTCGTTATCTTTATAATAACTGAAATCATACTTGTATATGCTTATCAAAAAATCGGTAGATACCGGCTTGTCTGAAAAATCCATTGTGCGCACTGTGATGGTAACGTCATCATTCGGTTTATATAAATATTTATTTGCATTTGCCGTGATGAAAAACTTTCCGCGCGTTACAAGCACCGTTCCTATGCCGTCAATTTCACGACGTGATTTATCAACAACCTTTGCCTGAATTATGTATCTGTAATCAGTCTCATCACTCCATCCATACCACCACCAGTCACGTCCGTTATTATCGTTTTTAAAATCTTCTTTTATGTTGTAATAAATAGTCATCTCGCCGTATTCATTCAAAGATCCTTTGCCGGAATAAATCATTTCGGAATTGTTATACATTGAATTCTCATCCTGATTTTCATAATAATCTGCATACCACCATGCATACTCACTGTAGCTCCACCACGGTTTGTAATATCTTTGCTTAAAAATATTATACTCAACTTCAGCGTTTGCAACTGGGCTGCCGAAATAATAATCTGCTTTAATTTTTGCTTCGATTGTCTCGCTGTTTAGATATTGCGTATTCTCAGGAGTAACGGTTACTTTATATTCGGGCTTTTTGTATTGCTCGACGGAAAATGTCTGTGAGTATGTATTGCCTTCACCTATTTCAAAATAAATCGTATATGTTCCGAGAGGTGCTTCTTTTTCGATTTTATAACTTCCATTAACACTTCCCATTGCATCACTTCTTAATACTTCCTTATACACTTCAGCATTTCGTGAGTCTTTTATCTTTACCGTTATATCCTGATTTCCAACTGCCGAATACTGGAAGTTGCTCATCGTTCTTATGATACCTTTGAAGTCAACTTGCGAGTCGGTTCTATAAACCGGTTGATTTGTATAAATATAAACCGAATATTTGCTTTCGCCGTAGCCAAAATATAAATAGGAATCGGAGATAACCACATCATCGCCGTGCTGACCGATAATTAACGCAGCAATTTGATTATTGAAGTCACTGTTAATATTCGAAACTTGTTGAATATCGAAAGTCTGGTAAGCCGTTCCGAAATTTGTAACTCCTGAACCGACTTTGTTCATACCGAGATAAAAATTTAAACTTACGTCATTCACCGGCTCACCCGATTGTTTCTGAACGACATATCCGAGCATAGAACCGGTTCCCGCTTTGGAAAGAATGCCTAAAGATGTAATTACAAATCCAATGTATGCGACTTTATTTTTGTTTGTAATCCGTGCTATGTATGCTCCTTTTTCAAGACCGCTTATATCAATCACATCATTCATATATGCATACCCGTATTCATTTTTTTGTCTGATAGTTTTATCGAATGACCGGACTTCTTCGGTAAGATATAAAAGATTAGTGCTATCAGCTCCGAGAACATCAAGACTTCCGCGAGATAATTGTTTTGAATAAAACTCATCAAGATTTTTTATTTTCAGAACCTGAACTTTAAATGTGTATCTTCTTGCTGATTTATTTGAGTAATCATAAGAAGAGATGTTTATTGATACTTTATCACCGGGGTTATAATAATGATTGGCGGAAAGATTAAAATTTATGTCTGTAGTTTGCGCCTGCGTTAAATGAGGTGTTATTAAAAGAATTGAGGTCAGAAAAAGAAACAGTATTCCCTGTGCAAGTTTACATAGCTTATCCGTTTCCATAATGGGGAGTTTTAAGTTAGTAAAATTTTTTCTATAATGAAATAAATTACTTATTTTAGTTTTATAGTATTGCTATTTTTAAATAGTTCCCGATTTTGTCTAAAAAAATATACACATGCTTGACGAGTTAATAAAACCGCCCTTTCTTGGATTTTCACCTGAAGCAATAAAATTCTTTAAAGCGCTATCGAATAAACGGAATAACAATAAAAAATGGTTTGATAAGCATCGTGAAGAATACGAGGTCTATATAAAACAGCCGATGAAAGACCTCATAGATGCTCTTGCAGTGGAAATTAAAAAAATAGATAAAGATATTGTAGTTAATTATAAGTCGATATTTAGAATCAATCGCGACATACGCTTTACCAAAGATAAGACCCCATATAAAAATTATGCATCGGCAGCATTTGCATTCAATAAGGTGAAATCGTCCGAAATTCCTCAGTTTTATTTTCATTTTACACCCGATGAATTTCTCGTCGCAGGAGGACAATACAGCACTGACCTTAATAATTTAAAGAAAATCAGAAGTTATATCTTTAAAAACTATAAACAGTATTTAAAGGTTATAGATAATAAAGAGATAAAAAAAGAATATGGAGAGGTGCTTGGAATAAAAGCTGTTAAAACTCCACGAGGATATGAAAATATTACTGATAAACGTTTGCAGGAAATTCTGAAAATGACACAGTTTTATATTGAGAAGCAGTATGAAGTAGATGTTATTTATGATGCGTCAATTGTTGAATTAATAGTTCACCACCTTAAGTTGATGAGAGATTTTATAAAATTTTTAGATGACGCAATAAAATAGTATTTTTGTCACTCTGCATATTTATATGTAGAATCATTTTAGCTTAGATTTCCGTCTGCGCGGGAATGACAATGTTATGAAAAAATCAGAAATAAACGGCATTGCAGTTTATGACACAGGAGGAGATAATCCTGTAATTATATTCATTCATGCTTTTCCTTTATGCAGCCGCCAATGGGATAAGCAGGTTGAACATTTTAAAAATGATTTTCGAGTAATAACTTATGACATCCGCGGACTTGGTTACAGCAAATATGATTCTCCCTATCCTCTTATGATGGAAGATTTGGTTGATGACCTGCTGAATATCATTTCTGAATTACAGCTTGATGAAGTTAATGCATGCGGGCTTTCAATAGGCGGATATATTATCTTGAGAGCTATACAACGTTCACCGGATTTGTTTAATTCCATTATTCTTTCCAATACAAGAGCCGAACGAGATACAAATGATGTTTTAATTGCGCGTAATACATTAGTCAAACAAATGAAGAAAGGAAAGAAAGATTTATTCCTCAGCCAGTTTTTAAAAAATATTATATCAGAACAGTCATATAAAAATGATGATATTAAAAATTTTGTTAAGGAAGTTATGAGCTGGCAATCGCCGGAAGGAATTTCTCAGGTTGCAAATGCGCTCGCAACCCGCACTGAAACTCTTGAAGAATTAAAGCACATTAATATCCCTGCATTAATAATCGCCAGCGATAAAGATGCAATGACAGGTGTCGAGTATGCAGAGCGTATGAAAGAAAATTTAAAAAACTCTTATTTAAAAGTTATGCATGGCGCAGGACATTTATCAAATATAGAAAAACCTGATGAGTTTAACAGATGCGTTGAAGATTTTTTGATGAAAATTCCGTTTCCCAGAAGCGATTCAGAAGTGTAAAAAAAATAAGGATGCTTTTGAGCAAAAGCATCCTTATTATATTGTTGTACTGAAATTAGTTTGATAAGTAAACAGTAAAAATGATAGGTGAACCAAGTGTATTTAACCCCGAAACTGCCAAATCATAAATCCTTCCGTTTGTAAAAGTTACAGTTTGCGGTGTTCCATATAAACTTCCGTTACTTGCATCTCTGATTTCTAAAGAATAAGTTCCTTCATCAAACTCTAAATACCCTGATACGCTTGACATCGATACATTCGAAAACATATCATTAGGAGCGCCGGTAGATTTAATGTTTATTGCACCCGTTCTCGGAGAAACATTTGCAACTCTTAACTTAAATTTACCTGAAGCAGGACTATTAAGGTTATCGACTGCTGTAGTATAAACAAACCCGTTCAGATTTATGTTATCATGAACAAACCATGTATGCGTTGTATTAGCATCCAGAGTTCTTCCTAAGGTTGCTTCAGTAGTTGTGCTTCCTGACGTTCCAACGACGCGGACAGAATGAGTACCACTGGTAAAACTTCTATAATCGGTAGCTTCAGTATAGCCAAATGTTGGATTATATGTAACGCTGTCGAATTGCAGCAATACCGAACCGTGAGTTGCAATTGAATTAATAACTTTTAATCTTGCATTTCCGGTAGGATTTAAAGGGTTATTTTCATCACATGAAGAAAATAAAATTGCAGAAAAAAGGGTAACAACGAGAACGATGCTTTTAAGCAGTTTCATAATTTTAGGTTTAGTTTCCAAATATAACTAAAGCTAATTTAAAATTAGCCTTAGTTATAAACTGTAAACCTAATTTCTTTAAGTCCGGTTCCTCCGTAATATCCGCTTACTACTAAATCATATATATTTTGATTGGAAAACGTTACCCCGTTTGCAGAATACAACAGTTTATCATCCGAAAAATCTCTTATTTCTAAGTTATATGTCCCACTATTTACTGAGGCATAACCCCAAACTGCGCCATTGTTGATTCCGGTTATTAAATTATCTCCGCCGGTAATTTTTATATTAATAGTATCTACATTGGTAAAATTTGATATTCTCACTTTGGCTTTTCCGTTTGCAGGAATATCAAGATTATCAACAGCCGGGAGAACACTCAGGGGCGCTCCGTCAATTATGAACCATGTATATGCAACATTATTGGAAAGATTATTCTCATGATGTAATGAATCGGTTCCATCCGGTGTCTTAACAAGCATTTTTTGAACACCTGAAGGTAAAGTCTGATATGGGAGCAAATTTTCAAAAGCCAAAATTTGAGGAGAATTGTTATTTATTTTGGCAGATAAAGATGTAAAATTTGTAGCTGTGTTAATAACTTTCAGTTTGGTTTGGGTTGTTGTTACAGTAGTAGGTCCTACCACAGAACCATCATAACGGCTGCAAGCGCTAAAAAGCACTGCAACGAATAAGAAAAGTGATGTTAATTTAAGGTATTTCATTTTTTTTTTTATTTACTTGCTTTAAAATTTATCCTTTTTTTCAGTATAATCAATAATAAGCCATACTATTTGCAATTTGCTTGCCAAACTTATAATCTACAAAATGCATCAATTTCGTTAGCTTTTGATGTTTTTTTTGATAATTAAAATACAGTAAAAACATAGTTAGATATTAAAATAAGTTTAAATTGAAAGTTTTAATAATTAAGTTCCCAAATGCCAAAAACCGTGTTAATTGCCGGAGGAACCGGACAAATCGGTTCTCATCTCATTCCAAAGCTTCTTTCAAACGACTATTCCGTAAAATTGCTTACAAGAGATGTTCAAAAAGCTAAGAACTTACTTCGAGGAACCGGTATTGATTTTATTCAATGGAATGATAACAGCAGCATAGATGAGCTTTCAAATCATATAAATGTTTCAGATTATGTAATAAACCTTGCCGGCGCTAATGTTGCCGGGAAACGTTGGAGTAATAAATTTAAACAGCTTTTATATGACAGCAGAATTAACTCAACAAGAAAATTGGTTGATGCAATAAGAATGAGCGGTAAAAAACCCGAAGCATTCATTTGCGCATCAGGTGTCGGCATATACGGTTTTAGAAGTGATACGGAGTTAAATGAAGAATCAACATACGGAAAAGACTTTCTTGCAAAATTGTGCATTGACTGGGAAGCTGAAGCAAAAAAAGCTGAAGAGTTTGGAGTGCGTGTTGTCAATATGAGAACGGGTTTCGTTCTCGATAAAAACGAAGGGGCGTTTCCAAAATTAAGTCTACCGTTTAAGTTATTTGTCGGCGGATATATGGGGAACGGGAAACAATATATATCATGGATTCATATAAATGATGTAATTGAACTCTATATGTTTGCACTTGACGATTATTTTATATCCGAACCGTTAAATTTAACCGCGCCAAATCCCGTAACGAATAAACAATTTTGCAAAGCAATGGGCAAAGCTTTACACCGTCCATGCTGGGCACCGATTCCCGGATTTGCTTTGAAAATAATTTCAGGAGAGCTGAGCGAAAGCTTACTTCACGGGCAAAGGGTGATTCCTCAAAAAGCTTTAGACCATCATTTTAAATTTGAATTCACCGAAATTGATACCGCGTTAAAAGATCTTGTAAAGAAATGAGTTATAACACACCAACTTTTTTAGATAACTTCAGAAAATTATTCCATAAAAAATTTGCTGATGATATACTAAGCATTGAACCTCTAATTGCAGGAGCATCAAAAAGACAAATTTACCGTATATCGACGGAAAATAAAAAATATATTGTCATTTTCAACGAGAATGTTTCTGAAAATAAAGCCTTCATAAAATTTACTCAAATTTTCAAAGCTAACGGGTTCAATGTTCCTGAGATTTACATTGTTTCAAATGATTCCTTGTATTACCTCGAAGAAGATTTAGGCGATGAAACACTTTTCTCGTATTGCAAATCACACAAATGCGAAAATTTATATTTGGAAGCATTGAGACAGCTTGCATATATTCAGATTGAATTGAAAAATAAAATTGATTACAATTATTGTTACGAAACAAAAATTTTTGATAATGCTCAGCTTGAATTTGACCTTAACAAATTCAATAATTCTTTTGTTAAACAATTTGAAATCCAATTTTCCGGAAAAAACTTTGAAAACATTAAGAAATATCTCCTTGATTCATTAGACAAAGCAGATAAAAGCTATTTCATATATCGTGATTATCAACCCCGCAATATAATGCTGTATAAGAATGAATTTTATTTTATTGATTATCAGTCAGGAAGGAAAGGACCTCTTTATTATGATGTTGTTTCTTTTATTTTCTCCGGAAGTTCAAATATTACCAATGAAAATAAGTTAAAATATCTCGAACAATATAATAATATTTTAAAAACTAACTTTAATTTAGATTATTCGGATAAGATAAAAGAATTTTATGATATAGCTGTTATGAGAATTTTACAGATGCTTGGCAGTTACGGGTCTACTTACTCCACAAAAAAAGATACATCTTACCTTAAAAAAATCAATAAGCAGGTTGATAATATTTTATTTGTTGTTGAAAATTCCGATGTTCCGGAAATGAAGAAATTATATGAGCTTGTTTCAGGTTTTAACGAAACGATTATTCATACCTGAGAGCGTCAATAGGATTCAACTTCGCTGCTTTTGCCGCAGGATAAACACCAAAGACTATTCCGACTGTTGAACACACAATAAGACCTATTATAACCCAGTCATAAGGAATTACAACAGGAGACTGCAAATACAGACCTATGAGATTTCCTGTTAACACACCGAGTATAATGCCTATCAAACCTCCAAACTGACAGAGAATAATTGCCTCAATTAAAAATTGCGTAAGTATTGTGGTTTTCTTTGCACCAATGGCTTTACGTATCCCTATTTCTCTTGTACGCTCTGTAACAGATACAAGCATAATGTTCATAATACCGATACCTGCAGCGAGAAGCGAAATAAATGAAATAAATCCTGCGCCGTATTTGAAATAAGCAGTAAATTCATTTACTGTGCTGATAAGAGATTCATTGGAATAAATTTCGAAATTATTCGGTTCGCCTGGAGGCACTTTTCTGATTGCGCGCAAAACACTAATGACATTTTCCTGCGATTCATTGTATGTATCTTTACTGGGTGCCTGAATTGCAATATTAAGCGAGCGTGTATTTTTACCGTAAAGTTTCTGCATCGTTGAAATAGGGATTAATGCAAAATTATCTCCGCTTACTCCGAAGCTTTCCCCTTTCGGCTCGAATACACCTATGATTTCATACGGAATATTATCGAGTATTACTGTTTTTCCTATGGGGTTCATATTCGGAAAAAGTTTATCTGTCACGTCAATCCCGACTACGCAAACATTTTTCGCATAATCAACATCAACCTGTGAAATAAATCTGCCGAGTCCGACGGCTCTGTTATTGCATTCAAGATATTCAGGTATAACGCCTCCGATATAATTATTAGGATTTGTATGGTCATATTCCGACCTGAAAGTTTTTTCATAAATATAATCTTCAAGCGACATGTATTTATAAATCGTTGCCGTTTCTTTTAAACGCATGCCCTGGTCATAAGTAATGTCGGGTCTGTTTCTGTATTTTGAATTACCTTCAGGTCCACCCATCTGAAGCGCGGGATATTTCTGCACCTGATATGTGTTGCTGCCGAGTTCGGATAATCCTGTTTCAATTCCTGCCTGAAGCGCATTGAGCAAAGTCATAATTGCAATTATGGAAAATACACCTATGATAATACCGATGAGCGTTAGAGTAGCTCTCAGCTTGTTATTGCTTAACGTTCCGAAAGAAAGTTTTATGATTTCAAGTATATTCATTTAACTAAATGACAAAGTGATTTATTCATATCTTAATGAATCGACAGGATCCATTTTAGCTGCCGAGTATGCAGGGAAAAACCCTGCAAGAATTCCGAATAACAGCGATATAAAAATTGCAAGCGCAACAATCCATAACGGCATAGAAGTAGGCAGGACAAGCGCATCTATTAATAAACTAATTGGAAATGCAATTAAAAGACCGATTATCCCGCCGAGAAGACAAATCATGCTCGACTCAATCAAAAACTGAAACCTGATTGTCCGTTTTTTTGCTCCAAGAGCTTTACGAATACCAATTTCCCGCGTCCGTTCTTTTACAGAGACGAACATAATGTTTGCAATTCCGACCGAACCGACAATAAGAGCAAGCATCGTTATCATCGTTCCAATAACTTTTATAAGACCGGTTAAACTTTCATAAGTTGTCTGGAATGCCTCCTGAGCATTAATACCAAAATCATCCGGCTGACCATAAGGAACTTTCCTTGCCTTTCGCATCAATCCTTTTATTTCTTCTTTGGTTTCCTCGAGATTGTTTATGTCAGCAGCTTTAACATTAATCGTTAATCCGCGTTTATCACCGAATAAAGTAAAAAATCTTTCTATGGGAACTATGACGCGGTTATCCAAGCTAAATAAACCTAACAAGCTTCCCTGCTTTGCAACAACTCCGATAATTTTAAATGAATATGTGCCGACTTTAATTGTTTTTCCAAGAGGATCTGTGTTGGGAAAAAATGCATCTCGAATGTCAGTTCCTATCACGCATACAGGATAACCGCCGTCGGTTTCCCTCTGTGTAAAATATCTTCCCTCAGCCATATTAAAACCGCTGACCTCCTGGTATTCCCATGTCGAGCCAAGCACAAAAACATTCTGCAAAACCAAATCACGATATCGTAATGTACGGTTTGTACCGACAGAAGGAGCCATTATAGCAGATGTCTGTGAATTTACATTAAGAAAATCATACTGCTGCATCGTAATGTCTTTTCTATTTTTGTAAAAACTCCAGTCTTCTTTTCCGAACCATTCAAACTTCTGAACATAAAGAACATCTGCGCCAACTGCGGCAATACTTTTCTCGAAAGCACGGTTAATACCCTCAATCGCAGTCTGCATAAGCGTAACGGCAGTAATACCGATTACAATACCCAAAGTGGCAAGTAATGACCTTAGCTTATTCGCATTAATCGCATTAAACGAAATTAAAATATTTTCTTTTATTTCGGAAAAGAAATTCATTTTATACTGAAGCTAACTCTTCTTTAATTTTTTTCTTGCTGATGCCTTTTTCACTCAGATAATCAGCTTCAATTAAGCCGTCGCGTAGTTTAATGATTCTATGAGCATTCTTTGCAATGTCTTCTTCGTGTGTAACCACAATAATTGTATTTCCTTTACTCCACAGTTCCTCAAACAAATTCATTATTTCCTCACCTGTCTTTGTGTCAAGATTACCTGTCGGCTCATCTGCAAGTATAAGAGAAGGATTATTCACAAGAGCGCGCGCAATAGCAACTCTCTGCCTCTGTCCACCGGAAAGTTCGTTTGGCTTGTGCCCCATTCTATCTGCAAGCCCGACATTGACGAGCGCCTGCTCAGCAAGCTCAAGCCGGTCGGTTTTAGACATACCTGAATAAACAAGCGGAAGCTCAACATTATGAAGCGCATTTATTCTCGGAAGTAAATTAAATGTCTGAAATACAAAACCGATTTCCCGGTTTCTTATCTCAGCAAGCTCATCATCCTCCATTTCGTTTACGTTTTTGCCGTTAAGTATATATTCGCCGGAAGTCGGAGTATCAAGACAGCCGATTATGTTCATCAGTGTTGATTTACCTGAACCCGACGGTCCCATAATGGCAACGTATTCATTTTTCTGAATATTAACATTTACACCTTTGAGTGCATACAACTCTTCTACACCCATTATATAGAGCTTCTTAACGTCTTTAATTTCAATTAGGTTTTCCATTTATAAGCGATTACTCCTCATCAAAGGATTTTTTCTTCACATCATTATTAACTTTGACCTTAGTATCATTTTCCAGTTCTTTGCTGATTGCTTTGAAGCTTCCCTTCACAACTTCTTCTCCTTCGGCAAGTCCTTCAGTTACTTCTATATAAGTATCGTTGCTGATTCCTGTCTTTACATTTTTTAATTTTGAAACCGTGCCTTCAACAATGAACACAACTTCCTGAGGTTTTAATTTTTTCTTTGCATCTACATCCTTCGAACGCATAAGATTTTCATTTCCCATGTCGGTATTCTGTATTGCGTTAAAATCTTCACGAGTTGTAACCGATTGAATCGGTACTGCAAGAACATTTTCTTTTCTTGCAACTTCAATATCAACGTTACAGCTCATTCCCGGACGCAAATCAACGTCGTTGTCAATTATTCTTATTTTAACAATGAAGTTTACTACTTCTTCCTGAGTTCCTGTCGCTTTTGATTTAGCAGAGTTACCGACTTCGTAAACATACCCTTTGAAAATCTTATCAGGAAAAGCATCAATTTCAATTCTTGCTGTATCACCAAGCTTAATAAGCGTTACATCGGTTTCGCCAACTTCAACCTGGCATTCCATTTTGCTTAAGTCAGATATACTCATAATATTGCTGCCCTGATTAAAACTTGTTCCCAAAACTTTTTCACCGACTTCGTTATTGAGTGCGGTTACAGTTCCTGATACCGGCGCAAAAATACTTGTCTTTGAAAGGTCATACTGAACAGAAGAAAGCGATGCGCGTGATTGTGTGATTTGCGCACGCACTCTGCCGACCGTTGCCAGTGCCTGGTCATAATTCGACTGCGCATTATCAAGCTCACTCTGTGATGCAAGACCTTTTGTTACAAGCTCCTTAGTCCGGCTTAATTCAAGCTCAAATCTTCTTAGTTGAACTTCCTGTTCATTCAGTGCGCTCTCTTGAACCTTCACATTTGCAACTTGCTGTTGAAGCTGTGGAATGTATGCATCAGGTTTTATTTTAACGAGAAGAGCCCCTTTCTTTATTTCATCCCCTTCTTTAAAAGGAAGAGAAATAATTTCTCCGCTGACTTCAGAACTGATATTTACCTGTATTTCAGATTGTATTTTTCCCGTTGCCTGAACAACCTGAGTTATGTTCATCTTTGAAATTTTTTCAGTCTGAACCTCGATTGTTTTTTCTTTTTTGCCGGAGACTATAACTGTGATAATTATCAACAGAAGCAGGACAATTCCACCAATTATAAATAATTTCTTCCTGCTTTTTTTCTTTTTCTTAACCACCGGTTTTACAACCTGGCTTGGAGTTGTTTGAATAACTTGAGGATTAGTTTGGTCTGACATCTTGTTATTTATATATTTAATATTTTATTTGTCCTGAGTAATAATCTATTAGCCTTTTTGCAATCAGAAAATTATATGTTGTATTAATTTTCTCGATTTGCAAATTATTTAATCTTGTTGTTGCAATCTGAACGTCAAGCAGTGTTCCAAGCCCTAATCTGTAATTCTCTTCCGATAATAATTTATCCTGCTCTGCTGAACGAATACTTCTGTCAATGACAACAACCTGATTGTATGAATTTTGCAAATCAAGAACGGCTTTTTTAACTTCAGCTTTAATTGCAAGTTCAAGTTTTTGAAGGTTAAGTTCGCTTTGCTTGATGTTTACTTCCGCAACTTGCCTGTTAACATCATAACTGAATCCCTGAAATATCGGGTAACTTAATTGCAGACCGAATGTTGCAACTCGGGTATTCGTAATATCACCAATCGCATCTCCATTCAGATTATAATTCCCAAAAGCAGAAAGTATAGGGAAATATTCTTTTTTCTCGGCTATGTCGAGATTTATTCTGTTAAGCTCAATCTGAAGCATAACAGATTTAAAATCATACCTGTCAGCAATTCCTCTCCGTACAAGTACGTCAACATTTGAATTTGCGGCTACAATTCCTGCAAGCTCTTCGTTTGTTATATTTACGTTTATGCCCTGAGCGCTTGCTGTAACCTGTTTATTGACATCATCGCTCATTGCATTCAGCAAATCTACTTTTGATTTTTCAAGAACATTTTGTGAACGTTGAAGATTAAGCTCATCGGTTGCAACCTGAACGTCTTGCTTATATAAATCGGCAATCGTTCCCCTGCCAACATTAATAATCTCTCTTATTCTTTCAAGCTGAGCTCTTGAATCTGCAAGTGTCTGCTGATTTGCAATTACTATCTGCTCATTTTTTAAAACCTCGATGTATAATGTGTTAATGTTTATTACAATGTCGGTTTTCTGTCTTTCTATTTCTAATCTATATGTATTAATAGCAGTTTCATCATAATCAACCTGTCTGAAATTTGCAAAACCGTCAAATAAGGTAACAGTGGAGTTTAAACTAAGATTAAAATCATTGCTTGTAGTCGACTGGTCAGGGATATTTATCGGCACACCGTTTTGGAAAATAGTTCCTCCTTTTGAATCCGTGATGTTCCTTGTCCATCTTCCGTTCAAGTTCAGTGAAGGGTATAGCGCACCCTGACTTCTTCTCAGATAATAATTCTGTATTATCATATTATTCTGAATTGAAGATATGTCTAAATTATTTGAAATTGCAGTTCTGACTGCATCATCCAGTGTTACATTTTGCTGTGCAAATGCAGAAGGACATATTACAAGAGCGAGGAAAAGAACTAATATTTTTTTCATTAAATTCATTGGATTTTACAGTTTATATAACGGTTTTTAGGAGCATATGTTTCAAATTATAAAAATAGAAAACAAAAAAATATAATGAACGATTTCATAATATATACAAGTTTACTTACATTGAGACTTAAAAATAGACAAAAGGTTTCTTAACATAATTATATTTTAACATTAAAATATTACAATGATATTCATAACAAGAAAAGAACATTTCTCGGCGTCTCACAAGCTTGAAAATCCTGCTTTATCAAAAGAACGCAACATAGAGATATTCGGTAAATGCAATCATCTTCACGGACATAATTATTATATGGAAGTTACCTTGTGCGGTATTCCCGATGCGGAAAGCGGATATGTGATGGATTTAAAAAAGCTTAAAGCCATTCTTCTTGAATGCATAATAAAAAAAGTTGACCACAGTTTTTTGAATGAGCTTGACATTTTTAAAGGCATAATCCCCACCACGGAAAATATGACAAAAGTTTTCTGGGATATTCTGAAAGATAAAATAAACAAAGATAACGTAAAGCTTTATTCGATTAAGCTTTATGAAACCGAAAAAAACTCAGTTGAGTACCGCGGAGAATAGTTAATCAATCTTGTGACCAAAAACGAAATTTCATATTATAAGAATCTACTCAAAGACAGGAAGTTCAGAGCCGAACAAAAAAAATTCATAATTGAAGGAGCTCATTTAATTGAGGAAGCAATCAAATCGAAGTATTACAAAAATAACATAGAGAAAATTTTTATTAGAAAAGATTTTGAAGATAAGCAAATTATTAATGAATTATCCGGCAAATATGAATTAGAGTACCTTAGTTCAAAAGAATTTGAGAAAATTTCCGATACAGTCAAATCCCAGGGTATTTCTGCCATATTAAATATTACTGATGAAGATAAATCCAAAGAAACAGGAAATATCATTCTTGCATTAGACCGGATTAATGATCCGGGAAACCTTGGCACGATATTGCGGACCGCGTACTGGTTTGGAGTTGAGTTAATTTTATTAAGTAAGGATTCTGTTGATGTTTATAACCCCAAAACCGTCAGGGCATCACAAGGGGCTATGTTCAATCTAAAGATAAGAACTGAATTAGATTTAATACGGGAAGTAAAAAATTACAGGGACTATAAAATTTTTTTGACCGACCTTAGTGCAAGCAAAAGCTTGGAAGATGTTAATATTAACAAGTCTGATAAAATAATTTTAGCTTTTGGAAATGAAGCTTCGGGATTAAGCACTGATTTACTGAGTCTGGGTTTTGAAAAAATTAAGATTAAAGGATTTTCAGATTGTGAATCACTGAACCTTTCTGTATCTGCAGGAATTACTTTATACTATTTTCGAAATAAGCTTAGTTAAGTTATAAACAAACAAGGGGCTTAGTGCCCCTTGTTTAATATAATATTTAATAAATTAAAATATTAAATTACTTAATCAGCATCATTTTCTTTGTATCTCTGAAACTGCCGGCTGTGATTGTATAGAAGTATATTCCGCTCGATAAACTTCCTGCGTTGAAGTCAAGAATGTAATTCCCTGCCTCATATGTACTGTTTGCAAGCGTCGATACTTCCTTACCCGTAATATCATATAGCTTCAATACTACAAGCTCCCTTACAGGTATAGAGAATGCTATCTTTGTTGTAGGATTAAATGGATTAGGATAGTTCTGTGACAGCTTAAAGTTATCAGGAATTCCCGTTCCTGTATTTTCAATGCCGGTTACAAGTGAACATCCTCCGGAACGAACTATATATAAGCCCCAGGTAGTTGCACCGGTAACGCTTCCTCCGGGTATGAAAATGTTAACACGGTTATCTATTGTCTTTGCTGATACTACGCCCCAATAATTTGACGCTGCTCCTGTACCTCTGCCGCGTATAGGCGTTTCCCAGGTATTGGTATTTACATTAAATCTGAATACACTATCCTGTATCGCAGGTGCAGGAGAAGTTTCTGCTCCTATTACATAGAAATAACCTTCATGACCAACACCGCCCGGTCGGGACATTCCGCTACGGCAATTAATTGCCGGAGCAGTTGACCAGGTTATGGAATTTGCATTTGCTCCTATAGTTCCAATTTGTGTGTCATTTCGGAATGCTCCTGAAAATCCGCACGATACAAATATCTTATTGCCAACAATTCCGGTTGCATGTGATCTTCTGCCTAAACCGGCTCCAAGTGAGTCTGCTTTTGACCATGTATTGGAACCCACTCTATATACTTGTATAGTCCGGTAATATTGTGTCCAACCGCCTGCTATACAGAATATTACACTATCTCCCCAGGCTTCTGCTGTATTACCTGCTACCAACTGAGGTATCGATGCTACAGTATCCCAACCAATATTCGGACGATAACGAAGTGTTGTTGATGTTCCTCCTGTTGCCGCAAGTGCAGAACCACCTCCAATGTAATATAATGCGTTACCGCATTGTACCAAATCTCCGCCTGTTTTTGCAACCGGCATGCTTGTACCGGCTGACCAGCTGTCGCTATTCATAGAATATCTATAAACTGATGTAGATGCGGTTCCCGTTGCACTGCCACCGCAGATGTATAATGTATCACCTAACCAGTTTGATGCATGTCCGAAAAATCCTGTCGGATATGCCGGCACAGGTCCTTTGTAACAAATCGAATCAGGTTGGACAACAGGACCACCGCCGCCGCCTAATTCAACGTTCCACGTTGCAAGAACTTCTGCTGCGGATAACGCTCTTCTGTAAACACGGAATTCATCAAGTTTAGCAGACATTGTTGCTGAGGTTGTATAACCCCCAATTTTAAAACCTCCGGTACCTGTAGTAAGGTTAAGAGGAGTTTGTACAACGGTTTGGTCAAACACACCGTTTTTATAAACAGTTATGCTTGCTAATGCAGAATCATATACAAATGTAACTACCATTGGTGCAGGACCAACACCGGTTACATTTACATTTGTGATTCCTGTTCCTGTTAAACGTAATGAATTAACTCCGGCTGCTCCATTATGAAAACATCTGAATGAACCTGCAGTATTATCTCCGAAAAGATAAAGCGCAGAACCGGTAGCATTAGTCGGAAGTTCAATCCACATGCTGATTGTCCAGCTGCTTGATCCGAGATTTGTATTCCAGCCCGTTTGAACCCCACCATTGGTTGCAGCATTTCCCGATATACATGAATCAAACTGACCGCCTGAAGCAAGAACGGTTGAACCGGTTATTGTTGCCGGATTGTTTCCAGCCCCGGGATTTGCTGAGTTTGGTGTTGAAGTAGGACCTGCATTATTTTCAAATTTATAATACAGAATATCCGGAAGCGCTTGTGAATTCGCATCTTTCGAGATAATAAAAATAGAAAAAGTTAAGGAAAGAATTAATACAAACAGTAAAGGTAGGCGTTTCATTTTACTCTCCAATTTAAGTTAAAAAAGAAACTTCTCTGTTTATTATTTATAAAAAATAAAATAAATAATTTTTAAATCAAATGGAAAACTTTGTTAAATAATAAAGGGGCTTGACGCCCCTATATTTTAAGCATTATTTAACATTAAATTTATTTTACAAGAAGCATCTTCTTTGTATCTCTGAAGCTTCCTGCCGTGATTGTATAGAAGTATATTCCGCTCGATAAACTTCCTGCGTTGAAGTCAAATATATATCTGCCTGCTTCGTATGGTCCTTGAACCAATACTCCGACTTCTTTGCCAAGCAAATCATATAGCTTCAATTCGACAAACTCTCCTCTTGGAATTGCAAATTCTATTCTTGTTGTAGGATTGAACGGATTTGGGTAATTCTGTGATAATGAATATCTGTCAGGAATATTAACCCCTACCGGTGTTATCACAGATGGTGAACAAACTCCCGGGAATGGATATGATACGGTATCAAAGCCTATTGTTCCCACTGGGGTTCCGTTATATCCGCTCACTGAATCCACAAACGTGCTGTCAAAATGCCAGACTGCTTTCAAACCTGTTGAAGATGAAAATGTTGACGGATATTTTCTGCATCTGTTTGAGTCTATCTGTGCCTGAGTTCTGGCTGTTGACCACAATCTGACCTCTTTCAGATTTCCCGTTCCTGCATCAGCATTTCCTCTTCCGATTCGCATCTCATTTGCTGAGCTGCCCGGAAGTGTTGCAAGTGGAACAGTCGATGCTAATACTCCGTCTTTATAGAATCTTACAGTTGAACCGTCAAACGTAGCTGCAAGGTGCGTCCATACTCCTGCAGTTATAATAAGTCCTACTGATGTTGCTATACCACCCTGGTTTCTTACGAAAGGAACACCACCGGCACTTACTCCAAGCTGATAGTCGAATGATGCACCGCCTTTATTTAATACTGTATTTGCTGCTACTGTTGAGCCGGGTCTCATCCACGCTTCTATTGTATATGCTGTAAGTCCTATCATGCTTGCCTGGTGAGGTATTGCTACATAGTTTGTATTTACACCGGGTGTTGGCAAACGAAGCGCAAAATTCTGCGGTGAACCTGCCGCTTCAACATCAATTCCACAGTTGGCAACATTTGCATCTTGTCCGCCCCATGTGAAAGGACAGCTACCTGCTGCACTGTAGTTTCTTCTGAAGAACCCTGTAATACCATTCTGACGCGTGGTCATAGTCGTAGAAGTTGCACCGCATTGATTTATGTCTATAACCAAGCCTAATGAAGGATCATAATTAAACGGTCTGTCCAATGTAATGCTCATCCATCCCAAGGCAGTAGATGTAAGAGTTACTGCAGGTCTGTGATAGACGGTATCAAGTTGTCCCGCATACCACGCTCCTGTAGGAAGAGTATTAATAGCTGCCTGACCCAATTTGATAGTAAGATTAACAAGATTATTTGAAGATGCACCTGTCATAAAAAAATAAAGTTTTGTTATTCTCATACCTGATGGTGCCGGAGTAGGCTGAGCAAACTCATTTGGGCCAACAAGCCATTGCACTTCTTTACCTGCAACAACACCAAATGGAAAGAAATTTGATGACGTTCCAACATTTTGATAATTATAATATTGAGGTGTTTGAGCCGTTGATACTTCTGCAAATAAAATAATGAGGGTTAAGAAAAAAAGTAGAAAAGAAATTCGTTTCATTTTATTACCTCCAATTTAAGGTTTATAAATAAGAAACAGTATTTAGTGGAGGTTTAAGTTATGATATTTTTTTTAAAAATCAAATGAAAAACTTTATTAAATATTTTAGGAATAAAAAAAAGGGGGTTAACGCCCCCTTTTAATTATTCATACTTATTAAGCACTGTTATTTTATCAAAAGCATTTTCTTTGTGTCAGTGAATTGTGCAGTTTCAAGCTTATAGAAATAAACTCCTGACGGCAATGCGCCGGCATTGAAAATCACGAAATGATTTCCTGCTGTTTTTTGCTTGAATTTATAAACTGCAACTTCTTTTCCAACAGAATTAAACACTGAAATTTTTACATCTGTTATTGCCAATGTTGAATAGTTAATTCTTGTTACAGGATTAAAAGGATTAGGATAATTTTGCGCTAATTCCCATCTTGTTGGAATCTGAGACGGGTCTTCGACACCTGTTACCGTATTGGCAACATAAACTGTTACATCTCTTTTATGTATCGGTGTTCCGTTTGGTCCTTTTCCTGTTACAGTTACAGTATAGGTTCCAGCTGTAACACCACCTGAACCTTGAATTCTCATCGGAACAGCACTTGGGAAGGATGTTAATTTGTTTCCGGATGGGAAAGTTACATTTATTGTTCCTGCTCCCGGAGTAGGTGTTACGACTGCTGAAAATTCTACAGTATCTGAATAAAGCTTTACTGAAGGCACCTGAACATTAATTGTAATATTTCCAACATTCGGATTTAAACTATCCGTTGCCGGAGTAACTCTCATTCCAAAATCCGGGAAATAAGCGGTATATGAACCGAAACTATTGTTTCTGAAATCAGTCCAGGATAACATTGAGACTTTTCCATTAGAAACTATACTGTTATAGTCACCCAAGTATAAAGGAGTACCACCGCCTCCGCAAGAGGTGCAGTTTATTCTGAATTTTTTATTTGAAACCTGAACATTTGGAGCCCAAGTTACGCCGCCGTCTGTTGAACGAGAAGCATATATCAATGCACTGTCATTGGTTGGAGTATCCCTTGTATCCATCCATTGAGCAAAAATGTGACCGGTTTTTTGGTCAACCCACATCGCAGGGTGCCAGTGATTTGAAACATTCATAGGACCGTCAGTTACTCTAATTCTTGCTGACCAATTGGAACCCATATTTGTTGAGTATCTGCACCATATTTCCGGCTTGTTAGATGTTCCGGGATTTCCTGCATGGATTACATAAACTCGTCCTCTGAATGCACTCCATCCGTTATCTGCACCAATCATAGGATACGGTCTTGTTCTCATATTTGAGATTGAATGTCTTCCGCCTGAAGCAACACCAACGGTATCAACCCATCTGTTACCTGCTGATACAGTAGTGAAATTCGCACCGCCATTTGTTGATAAATGGAAGTTATAAGTAGGAGTAAATGTACTTCCGGTATTAGAAACAAAATAAACTGCACCACCAGACACACCTGTATTGATGTTAGCACCAACTGCGGTCATAGCACCAGGAAGTGTATTTGACGAATTAAAAGTTTGAGCAAATGATGAACCTCTGTTTGTGCTTCGAACAAAGTTACCAGGTGTCATTGCACCATAAACATAATTTGAATATGGTCCATTAGATTGATCTGCAGAAATCCAGTTTTTATCATTCCCAATGTTTGCAGAAACATTTGCGGCTATCCATGAAGCTCCGTTGTTATCCGAATAAGCTACCCATGTTCCTGTAATCGGGCTTTTCATGTTATCATAATATAGTCTTCCTAAACTATCATAAGCAGCAACTGGATCACCAGCTTGGTTTGGAAATACGGGATTATTTGTAGTCCAGTCAAATCCGTTCTCAGTGTGGTGAGTTCCGTTTATGTTGTATGCATTAAAAAACTGTGTCGGATTTCTTGGATTTACAGTCATATGAACTTCTGCAAAGTCAGTTCCGATATTAAAATTATCATAATCATCAATAGTAACGGGAGGCATCGCATCATAAATTTTAGGAACATAGCTATCTCTCAAATATTGCGGGACACTATCAACATTCGGGTCATCAACATAAGCATATACTATGTATGATGCGCCGACTATTAATGCTAATGTCAAAAGCGAGGAAAATGCTTTTTTAAAAAAAGGTAGGAAAGTCTTCATATGTATTAGTTAGGTTTTAAAAAGTTATGTAATTTTACGATTATTAAATATTAAATTCAATCTTAAATTTCTGATTTATAATAGTTTCCTGAATTTATGTAGTTCCGATTCCGACAGATTATTATAATTTCAGCAATTCTTTGCGTAAAATGTTCATTGCGGCAATTGTTGCGCGGGATATGTTTTTCATCCGGTTGTCACCAAAATAAAATTTTTCAGCGAAACTTTTGTTTTTATCTGAATAACCAATGTAAACAAGTCCGACAGGTTTTGCTTCAGTGCCTCCTGCAGGTCCTGCTATGCCCGTAGTTGAAATTGCAACATCTGCTTTAAATTCTTTTCTTGCACCTTCAGCCATTTCAATTGCGGTTTTTTCGCTGACAGCACCATAGCTTTCAAGTGTTTCTTTTTTAACACCCAGCATTTTTTGCTTGGCTTCGTTAGCATATGTACAGACACCGCCGAGATAATATTCAGATGAACCGGGAATGTTTACAATCAAAAATGAAATATTACCGCCCGTGCAGGATTCGGCAACTGCAAGTTTCAATTTCTTTTTTATCAGTAAATCACCAATAAGTTTTTCCATTTTATCTTCATCATAACCAAACATATATTCTGAAATTTTTGCTTCAAGCTTCTTTTGGATTTTATTAAATTCTGCTTCAGCAGATTTTTTATCTTTTGCTTTAATATCTATTCGCAGACGAATCACATCGGCTGAAGGAAGAAATGCCATTTTATTTTCACCGGTAATTTCTTTTATATCTCCGATTTTTTCAAACAATGCCGATTCCGAAATTCCTGTTGTCAGAATTGTTCTGCTGAAATAATAATTATCAAATTTGTCCTTGAAAATTTTTTGGAGCTCGGGTAAAACAAAATCGGTAACCATCGGTTTCATTTCATAAGGAACACCCGGTAACGCAGCATACACCTTGTTATTTTTTTCAATCCATATTCCGGGAGCAGTTCCGTTGTTATTCCAGATTACTCTGGAATTTTTCGGAACCTCTGCCTGACCAATATTCGATTTCGGCATTTCAACATTACGGCTTGCAAACATTTTCTTTACATGTTTCAGAACTTTTTCATCAATAACTAACTCATCATTAAAATATTTCAACAAAACAGGCTTGGTCAAATCATCATGTGTCGGTCCAAGACCTCCTGTTATAATAGTAACATCGAATTTCTCTTCACTTTCCTTTAGTTCATCAAGTAAATCTTGTTCATTATCTCCTATGGTAATAATTTTCGAAACAGGAATGCCAATTGAATATAATTTTTCCGCAATGAACGAGGCATTTGTATTAACAATTTGTCCGATTAAAATCTCATCCCCTATGGAAATTACTTTTGCATTCATTTCAAGTTATGTCGCCCTGAACTTGTTTCAGTGGTCAATGTATTAAGTTCTTTAAATCATTTTAGTTTGGATTCTCGCCTGCGCGGGAATGACATTAGGAGGAT
Source organism: Ignavibacteria bacterium (assembly GCA_036262055.1). Taxonomy (NCBI): domain Bacteria; kingdom Pseudomonadati; phylum Ignavibacteriota; class Ignavibacteria; species Ignavibacteria bacterium. The sequence continues at coordinate 156,462 of DATAJP010000003.1, read as the reverse complement.
TGTTTATTCTCAAAAAAATACGTAACTCCCGTATATACCGTTAATAAAGTAACCGAGAGCATTAAAATATAATTCAATTCCGAGTTTAAAAAATTTGTGAAATCCTGTGAATTGATATCCAAAGCAATCAATAAGATAACCAGCAAAATCAAAAACACATACGTCATCTGAACAAAAGTTTTTACTTTTGCGATATATGAAGTTTTTAAAGTCACTCCTTTAGATTCTTTATATGAACGAAGCAGTGTTATGACAATATCGCGGATAACAATTACTATCATCATCCACAATGGCATGATGCCGAGCATGTAAAACGCAATGAAAGCAAATGACACAAGGATTTTATCGGCAAGTGGGTCAAGGAAAATTCCCGTTTTGGTAATAACTCCAAATCTCCGCGCATGCCATCCGTCATACCAATCCGTGAATGATGCAATCATATAAACTACAAACCCAGCAATCTTCATTGATTTATCCTCCGAGAGGAATAAATATAAAAACACCGGCGAGAGGATTATTCGAAGGACTGATAATTGATTCGGAAGCGTCAAAGGGAATTTAAATTAAAAGTAGTGTGTCATTCTGAACGAAGTGAAGAATCCCCTTACTTCATGGAAGTGGGATTCCCGCTTTCGCGGGAATGACTTCAAAAAATAATTTATAAATTAAAACTACACACGTTCGATTATCGAAGCCATGCCTTGTCCAACACCAATGCACATCGTTGCCAAACCGTATCTTTTATTTCTCTTTTCAAGCTCGTTCAGTAAAGTAATAATAATTCTCGAACCGCTGCTGCCAAGCGGATGACCGAGCGCAATTGCTCCACCGTTTACATTGACAATATCGGGATTTATTCCAAGCTCATCCATGCACGCCAAGCTCTGTGCAGCAAAAGCTTCATTAAGCTCTGCTAAATCTATGTCATTTAGTTTAAGTCCTGCGCGTTCGAGTGCTTTCTTCGTTGCAGGAACAGGACCGATGCCCATGCACGCAGGGTCAACACCGGCAACCGCAGATGCAACATATCTTGCGCGAGGTTTCAGATTATACTTCTTTACAAAATCTTTCGATGCAAGCATTATCAAGCTTGCGCCGTCATTCACTCCGCTTGAATTACCTGCAGTTACTGTTCCGCCTTCTCTGAAAGCAGGCTTCAGTTTTGCAAGAGCTTCCATTGAAGTATCAGGTCTTGCAAACTCATCCACGTCAAAATATTTTATTTCCTTTTTTACTTTTATTTCAACGGGAATAATTTCGTTTTTAAATCTGCCGTCCTCGATTGATTTCTTCGCTTTCATCTGAGAATTATATGCAAACTCATCCTGACGTTCACGCGTTACATTGTATTTCTCTGCAACGTTCTCTGCTGTCTCACCCATAGAATAAGGATGATGCATTTTAGCAAGACGCGGATTTGTAAATCTCCATCCGATTGTCGTATCATACATTTCGGCTTTTCTTCCAAATGCTTCTGCGTTTTTTCCAAGAACAAACGGCGCGCGAGTCATAGATTCAACTCCTCCAGCCAGATAGCACTCACCCTCATCGTTTCTAATCCCGTGCACACCGCTAACAAATGCCTGCATACCCGATGCGCAAAGACGATTAACCGTCGCGCCGCCAACAGTCAGCGGAAGCTCCGCAAGAAGCACGCACATTCTTGCAATGTTTCTGTTTTCCTCACCTGCGCCGTTAGCATTACCGAGAATAACATCCTCGATTTCTTCTTTCGGAACATTCGGATTTCTTTCTACAATCTTTTTAATCAAAAGCGCAGCCATATCATCAGGTCTCGTATCCTTCAATGAACCTGCATACTTCCCTATCGCTGTTCTTATTCCGTCAATTATATAAACTTCTTTCATTTAGATTTTATTATTCCTTTTTCTTCAACGCTGATTTACGCTGATTTATTTTGCCACAAAAGCACAAAGACTCAAAGCTTTTAAATTTACTGTAGCCGAAAGCTTTAGCTTTCGTTGCGAACCTTGAAGGGTTCGACTACATTTTTACTTTTGCTTTTTTACTTTTTACTAAAACTACTCCTCTTCCTCTTGTTGTCTCAATCTCTCAAGTACTGCAAAGTCTTCGAGTGTTGTTACATCACCTTTGACTTCACCTGAGTTTGCAAGCTCGCGGAGCAAACGTCTCATTATTTTTCCGCTTCGTGTTTTCGGAAGCATGTCGGTAAATCTTATGTCATCGGGACGGGCAAGCGCACCGATTTCCTTAACAACCCATTCTTTTAATTCCTGTTTAAGCTCGTCTGAAGGTGAATGCGAACTCTCAAGAGATACAAACGCACAAATTGAACTTCCCTTTATCTCATCAGGCTTGCCGACAACTGCTGACTCAGCGACTTTAGGATGAGCAACAAGTGCAGATTCAATTTCAGCTGTTCCAAGTCTGTGCCCGCTAACGTTTATCACATCATCAACACGACCCATCACCCAGAAATAACCGTCTTTGTCTCTTCTTGCGCCGTCACCAGTGAAATATATTCCCGGAAACTCACTGAAATACTGTTTCTGAAATCTTTCATCATCACGCCAGATTGTTCTGAGTATCGATGGCCACGGCTTTCTTACTATTAATAATCCGCCCGAACCTTTCGGAACTTCCTTCCCCTGCTTATCAACAACTTCCGGCTGAATACCAAAAAAAGGCAGTGTGCAGGAACCCGGTTTTGTCGGTATTGCTCCGGGCAAAGGTGAAATCATAATTGCGCCTGTTTCCGTTTGCCACCACGTATCAACAATCGGACATTTTTCTTTGCCAATCATTTTATTATACCACATCCACGCTTCGGGATTTATCGGCTCGCCGACTGTTCCAAGCAAACGCAGTGAGTCAAGCTTGTATTTCTCAACCCAATGATTTCCCCATTTAATGAACGCACGGATCGCAGTCGGTGCAGTATAAAAAATCGAAACTTTATATTTGTCTATTAGATACCAGAACCTGTCAGGATTCGGAAAATTCGGCGCTCCTTCGTAAATCAAAATGCTCGCGCCTGTTTGCAAAGGACCATAAACAACATAACTGTGCCCTGTCACCCAGCCGATATCGGCAGTGCACCAATAAATATCTTCATCACGAATATCAAAAACTGCTTTTGTTGTTAAATATGTCTGAACAGAATACCCGCCAGTTGTATGCAAAATTCCTTTTGGCTTTCCTGTGGTTCCGCTTGTGTATAATATATAAAGTGGATGCTCGGCATCGAGCTTTTCAGCTTCGCAATATTCATCAGCATTTTGCATTTCATCATGCCACCATTTATCAAGCATCGGATTCCAGTTTACATCATTCCCGACTCTTCTCAATACAATTACATTCTTTACAGTCGGACACTGCGGCATAGCCGCATCGACTGCTTCTTTTAACTTCACAACTTGTCCGCGTCTGAAACTTCCATCTGCTGTAATCACCATCGAAGCTTCCGCATCGTTTATCCTGTCAATCAATGCCTGAGAAGAAAACCCTGCGAATACAACCGAATGAATTGCGCCAATCCTTGCGCATGCAAGCATTGCAATAACACCTTCGGGAGTCATCGGCATGTAAATGCAAACTCTGTCGCCTTTTTGAACTCCGTTGTTTTTTAAAACATTTGCAAACTTATTTACTTCGATATATAATTGATGATAAGTTAAAGTTTTTGTGTCTCCAAGCTCGCCTTCAAAAAATAAAGCAACTTTGTTTTTTCTATGAGTTTCAAGATGCCTGTCTAAGCAGTTATAAGATAAATTTAATTTCCCGCCCGTGAACCATTCTGCATGTGGAGCTTTCCATTTTAGAACTTTTGTCCATTTTTTAAACCAGTGAAGCTCGCCTGCAACTTTTCCCCAGAATTTTTCCGGACTTTTTATGCTTTCAGCATATTTCTTTTTATAATCTGCAAAAGATTTTATGTAAGCATTTTTAGTAAAAGCTTTATTCGGCTTAAATAATCTCTTCTCTCTCGAAAGTGAGGTAAAATTTTCTTCCATAAAAAATTTAAATGAAGGCAAAGATAACAATTAGTTAATATTTAATAAATTTAAATTTCCGTCTCACTTTTGGCAATTTAATTAACATTTATCTGAAAATCGTTTTACGTTATTTTTGTAATATGTGGTTAAATAAAAAAGCCGGGTATCTTCAAGATTGGATTACACAGGTTTGGGTAAAAACCACCGGAAAAAAATTCAATCCTCAAGATGATGATTGGCTCTTAGGACCAATCGGCGATACCAGAATAATCAAAGATAAATTTTTTAAAGACCTCGCAAGTTCAGAGAACCTCAGCATTTCGGAAAACGAAAAAGGTACAGGTCTTATGGATTCAATGCATGCATTGCTTCCTGATGAATCCGATAAAAAGAATGTTCATCCCGAAATTATAAATTTTTATGAATGCACTTCCGATTATAATTTTGAAATCTGGTCAGAATGGTGCAGTTTTTATAAACCTTTTGGGAAACTGCTTGCAATAATCTTCAGCAGAAGACTGCAGCAATTAAATCTTCCTTTGAGCGCAATGGATTCTTCAATGGGTATTAACAGTAAAATCATAAAACTTCGTGATAAAGAAAACGTTGCGAAATATACTGTATGGTATAGAATCATGAAAAGCTCAGGCAACGTAATCTACTCCGGAATATACACCACAAGCAAAACAAGAAATGAAGACTGCTCACATTTAAAAGTTGTCTTCCCGCTCCCTAATGGCAACGCTTCCGTTATAATGAAAAAAGAAGTTTTAAAAGATGGTTCATTGCTTCTTAGTTCAGAAGGGAAAAGATTCGGTGACAACGGATTTTATTTTGTTCTTACAAACCATCAGGGCAGGTATTGGGCTAAGTTCGTAAAATCAATGCACGAGTGGATACACGTTTATGTTGATGAAGAAAATGTCCTCCGCACAAATCATACACTCCATTTTTATGGAAGACCTTTTCTCAAACTTCATTATAAAATGTCAAGGAAGCCTTAACAGCGGAGTTTATTTTGTTAGATTAATCTCCAATGATTTTGTTGAGACCAAAAAAATTGTTTTAGTAAAGTGATTCGTTTGGCTTCCCGCCTTCGCGGGAATGAAATATTATTTTTCATTTTTCATTTAATTAATAACATTAATTGTTTAATTTGCACATAATTAAATAATTAATGTCAAAGACAGCATTCGTATTTCCGGGACAAGGTTCACAGACAGTCGGCATGGGAAAAGATTTGTTTGATAGCAGTGAGTATGCGCGCGAACTTTATTTAAAAGCCGATGATATAATGGAAACGAAACTTAGTCAGTTTTCATTCGATGGTCCTACCGATATATTAAAACTCACAAACATAACTCAACCCGCATTATTTGTTCACTCATATATACTTTTTAAACTAATCGGGGATAAAATCAAAGCTGATTTTGCCGCGGGGCATTCCCTTGGCGAATATACGGCTTATGCTTATGCAGATGCCTTTACGTTTGAAGAAGGATTAAAACTTGTGAAGAGACGCGGCGATCTAATGAAAGATGCCGGAGACAGAAAGCCGGGAACTATGGCAGCATTAATCGGGCTCACAGACAATCAGGTAAATGAAATTTGCAAAACCGTTATGGGTGGCGACTTAATTGATGACCCTGTTGAGATTGTTCAGCCCGCGAATTATAACTGTCCCGGACAAATTGTAATATCAGGCGATGTAAATGCAGTTCACAAAGCAATGGAAATTGCAAAATCTCCTCCTTATAATTGCCGTCTTGCAAAAGAGCTTGAAGTAAGCGGAGCGTTTCATTCCGAGCTGATGGTCGGGCTCGCAGATGATTTGCGCGTATCAATTGAAAAAGCGGAGATAAATGATGCAAGTATTCCGGTTTATTCAAACGTTGAAGCAGAACCTGCAACTGATAAAAGAATTATTGAACAATTATTATATAGACAATTGTTTTCACCTGTTAAATGGCAAGTATTAATTCAAAACATGATTCGTGATGATGTTGATACTTTTTATGAAATAGGTTCCGGAAAAGTTTTAACCGGCTTGATTAAAAAAATTAATCCTGACGTGAAAACATTTAATGTTAGTTCACTCGCAGATTTAGAAAAGATATAATAGCTCAGATATATCGTATAAAAACATTACTGCATTAATTGACTGATGGAAGAAAAAAAAATTGAGTTCAATGAGTTCAATGGTGTAAAAATAGATGAAAGTATATTCTCGCAGGGGTTTGTTGCCGGCTGCGATATGAAGCTTTGCTTCGGACAATGCTGTTCTTCGGGCGTTATTATGGACAGGGACTTTAAAGATGTGATTATGCCTTATGAAAATGACATCATTGAAAGCATGACTGCTGACCAGCCAAAAGATTCTGAAAGTTGGTTTGACAATCATATTGAAGTAGATAAAGATTTTGAATCGGGTTATTCAATCGGAACAAATACTTATATAGACAGAAATGGTATTGAGAAGTGTGTATTCAATGATGAAAATCACTATTGCACTTTGCAGGTAGTTGCGATGAAGAAAGGAATGCACAAATGGGCAATTAAGCCGACTCACTGCATTCTTTATCCTGTTACGATTGTTGACAATACTTTAATGTATGATGACGTTCATTCACTTGATATGGATTATTGCGGAAAGCATAAGACTGAAAATTTCACTCAAACTGTGTTTGACGGAGTTCAAGAAGAGCTCAGATATGTTCTCGGTGAAGAATTTTTTAATTTCTTAAATGAAATTTACAAAAAAAATTATTCACAAAAATTTACAATTCAGATTAACCAGGTTTAAGCAAATTTAATTTACCATAATGTTTGATTTTTCAGGAAAGGTTGTTATTGTTACAGGGGGTTCACGAGGCATCGGCAAATCTATTGCCGAAGCATTCAACAAAGCCGGAGCAAAAGTTTATGTTACCTATAAAAATGCAATTGATGAAAATTACTTTAATTCATTAAATATTGCTCATCACAAATGCGACGTTGCAGATTTAAAAGCTGTAACAGAATTAGTCGAAACCATCAATAAGGAATCGGGAAAAATAGATGTTCTCGTGAATAACGCAGGTATAACCAAAGACGGTTTATTAATGCGAATGTCAGAAGATGATTGGAATGCAGTTATCGATACTAACTTAAAAGGTGTTTTTAATTTTACAAAAGCTGTTACCAGACCTATGATGAGCAAGCGTTATGGCAAGATAATTAACATTACTTCCATATCGGGAATCATAGGTAATCCAGGTCAGGCAAATTATTCAGCTTCGAAAGCAGGCGTAATTGGCTTCACCAAAGCAGTTGCAAAAGAACTTGCATCGAGGAACATAAATGTAAACGCAATAGCACCCGGTTTCATTGAAACCGAAATGACAGATAAGCTTGCAGATGATGTTAAACAAAATTATCTAAACAGTATCCCACTGAAACGGTTTGCAAAAACCGACGAAGTTGCAAAAGCCGTTATGTATTTTGCTTCCGATGACGCTTCATATATAACCGGACAGACATTATGCGTTGACGGCGGTCTCATAATGTAAATTTAAAATTCAATTTTATGCTAAGAAAAATATTATTTGTTATTATAACGGTTGTTGCAGTTTCATCTTGTGGACAAAAAAGCGGCAGCCGGGTAAATATTGTCGGCAACACTTTCATAAATGAAAACGGAACCGAAAAACAAATCGTCGGATTTGACGAAAACAATGTTTACTTTAAATGGGATGATTCGCTTGGGCAGTCATCATTTAAAACCGCTTATAAGGTGACTTCAGTAAACGATTCCACTCTTAATATCGAGCTCACGGAAAAAAATCCATACATGTCATCGAATATATGGACAATCATAATTGACCAACCTGACGGGTTTTATACAATGGATTCAAAGAAACGCTATAAGTTATATAAAAGCAAATAGTTAAGTGTCCGTTAATAAACCAAAGGTTAATTCGAAATTAACTCAACGTAAAGAAGAGTTTAAAACTGATTCTGATATTATTATTCCTGAATCTTTAAACTCGTCTGCTCCACTTCCTCCTGCCGGAGAATACCCATATACCCGCGGAGTTCATCCGACAATGTACCGTTCTCGCTTATGGACGATGCGCCAATATGCAGGGTTTGGAACTGCTGAAGAATCTAACGAGCGTTATAAATTTCTAATTGCAAACGGCACGACGGGTCTATCGGTTGCTTTTGATTTACCCACACAAATCGGATATGATTCCGATGATCCGATGGCTGAAGGTGAAGTAGGCAAAGTCGGTGTTGCGATTGATTCCCTCAAAGATATGGAAACACTTTTCGATGGAATCAATCTTGATAAAGTTACTTCATCAATGACAATTAACTCAACGGCTTCCCTGCTATTGTTAATGTATGTTGCAGTTGCAAAAAAACAAAACGCCGATTTAAAAAAACTTTCGGGAACGGTTCAGAATGACATATTAAAGGAATACATTGCACGCGGAACATATATTTACCCTCCCCAACATTCATTGAGATTAGTAACGGACATATTTAAATGGTGCAATGAAAATTTACCTTCATGGAATACAATCTCTATTTCGGGTTACCATATTCGTGAAGCCGGTTCAAGCGCTGCGCAAGAAATTGCTTTTACGTTATCAAACGGCATTGAATATGTCCGTTCGGCAGTTAACGCAGGACTCGATGTCGATGTTTTCGCAAAACGTTTATCATTCTTTTTTAATGCACATAATAACTTCATCGAAGAAGTTGCAAAATTCCGTGCGGCGCGCAGAATGTGGGCAAAGATCATGAAAGAGAAGTTTGGTGCAAAGAATCCTGAAAGCTTGAAACTTCGTTTCCATGCGCAGACAGGCGGTTCAACTTTAACTGATACGCAAATAGACAACAACGTAGCACGAGTTACAATACAGGCGCTTTCAGCTGTCCTTGGAGGGTGTCAATCTTTACATACAAACGGCAAAGATGAAGCATTGTCATTGCCGACAGAAGATGCTGCGCAGACTGCATTGCGTACTCAGCAGATAATTGCATTTGAAAGCGGGGTTGCAGACAGTGTTGATCCTTTGGGAGGTTCATATCTTGTTGAATATATGACTGACCGGCTCGAGCAAAAAGCAACAGAGTACATAGACAAAATAGAAACTATGGGTGGAGCATTAAAAGCAATTGAAAGTCGTTTCCAAAAAACAGAAATTGAGAACAATGCTTACAGCTTTCAGAAAGATGTTGAAAGCAAAAAGACAATTGTTGTCGGAGTAAATGATTTTGTATCGGACAAAGAAGAAGATTACAAAATTTTTACAGTCGGAGAATCTGTCAGAGATATACAGAATCAGAAATTAAAAAAGCTAAAACAAGAAAGAGATAATATGAAAGTAAATTCTCTTCTTGAGACTATTAAAATAAAAGCAGGAACAAATGAAAACCTGCTTCCCTATTTCCTCGATGCAATCGAAAACTACGCTACCATCGGCGAAATATCAAATACGCTTAGAAGCGTATGGGGTGAATATAATTAAAGGATTTTATGCCTTTGCTTAAAATAATATTAAATCTTAGCAAAGGTATTTAAAATATGCCTTCAAAAGTAATCTGGATAACCGGTGCATCAACCGGCATAGGCAAGGACACTGCTTTAATACTTTCGAAAGCAGGACATACTATTGTTGTTTCCGCAAGAAGAAAATCCCGCTTGGTAAATATCGTAAGCGAAATTAAATTCAGCGAACGCGAAGCTTCTGCCTTTGTGTGCGACGTTTCTTCCGAACGAAGCATTCAATCGACCTATAAACGCATTAAGGAAAAATACGGACGTGTTGACGTTCTTATAAATAATGCGGGAGTTACAGTATTCAAGAAATTTCAGGATACGAAAGCTTATGATTATGATTATGTTATGGATATAAATTTACGGGGTTCATTTCTTTGCACAAAGATTGTGCTTCCCGAAATGATGAAAAGAAAAAACGGTCATATTATAAATTTGTTGTCGGTAGCTGCGAATACTGTTCTTGAAGGAAGCGCTGTTTATGCAGCTTCAAAAGCAGGACTGCTTGCAATGTCGAATGTTTTGCGGAAAGAAACAAGAAGATATAATGTAAAAATTACCAACATACTCCCGGGAGCAACCGAAACGCCTATGTGGGACAGCAAAATAAGAACAAAACACAGAAACCGTATGCTTGAATCAATTGATATTGCAAATGTTATTGAAGACATAATAGACCAACCAAAGAAAGTCGCCATTGAAGAAGTAATAATCAGACCCGTAAAAGGCGATTTATAATCTAATTAATAATTATTTAATAAAAGCTTTCTGAGATTCAGTAACATTTTTTATTTTTTTGTGTTTAATTAGTTAATAAGTAAAATTAAATTGTATAATGTCATTAGTAACCTGCCCAAATTGTAAAGAAAAAGTTGACGTTGACAGTGATGAATGCCCTGTTTGCGGATACAAACTTTTCGATTTTGAAATTAACACACACGAAGATAGTTTTCATGACGCATATTCCGATTATGTAGGCACTACAAAGTCAACTAAACCGGTTTATAAATTCCTTACTTTTATATCTATTTTTGCTTTTATCGGAGGAATGTTTTGGGGTATTTATGAGGTTATTTTATCTTCAACACCTTCTGAAGATGCAAGCACCGAAGCGTATTTTTTGGTTTATGCCGGTATTGCTTTATTCATAATCACACAGATTTTATCCTCAATTGATAAAAGCACATCGAATCAGGAACATTAAAAATTTATTAATTTTAATTAGTTTTAATATTTTTGTCCCAAATAAGGGATAAATTAATTATTTCTCACTTTAAATATTTAAATTGTATTTTTTATCAAAATTTGATAATTTTTAACAATATTCAAAGTTTAGAAATGCAGACAGTAGATTCCCAGCTTGAAAACGAAAAAAAGATAAAAACATTCGACCAAAAAAATTGGGTAAGTGAAAATTTAAGCTATAAAAAAGATTCGGGAAGTTGGGCTTGGATTCTACATAGAATTACCGGTATTGCGCTAATCGGTTATCTGTTTCTTCACATTTATTCACTCAGTCCTCTCACAGAAGGCAAAGCAGCTTTCGATGCCAAAATGCAAACTTTTACAACACCGATTTTTATGGCTCTCGAATGGTTCTTATTTGCATTCGTATTATTTCATTCTTTAAATGGAATCAGAATCGTAATTGTTGACTGGGCTGACGGAGCGCGTTATCACAAATCGCTTTATGCAATCTGCTGGATAATTGGTGTGATTTTATTTCTTGCTATGGGATTTGTAATGTTCTCATACGAAATGGGAATTTTAGCAAAATAGTTTAGATTTTCAAGAATCCTAACGGATTCGACTACAGGACTAACATTTAAATGTATAAATATACAGCTTCGAAAAATACCGGCTCAAAAAGCTGGGTTATGCAAAGAATAACAGGAATTGCGCTTGTAATCTTTATGATAGGTCACTATATTTTGATGCATTATCATCCCGATTCGGGACATACTTATGAAGCAGTTCTTTCAAGGATGCAGTTTTCGTGGTATAGAATTATTGACCTTACTTTTATAGTTTTAGCAATGTATCACGGTTTAAATGGTGTTTGGGGAATTTTTCGTGATTACAAATTAAAAACTTGGCAGAATTACACAATTATTTCATTGCTTGTTGTTTTCGGGCTTGCATTTACAGCATGGGGTTTTACAATAATTTTTTCTATTCCTTATTTAAATGACTTAACCTCTATTATACCAAAAAACTAAACCAAAAAAATCCAAGAAGGAGAACAAAATGGACAAATTCTCAAAATTACAGGAAATTATTGATGCAATGAAATCCGATACTGAAAAGTTTTATACGAAGGAGCAAAATGCTGCCGGAACGAGATTAAGAAAGTCTTTAAATGACCTTAAAAAAGCTGCTTCTGAAATCAGAAAAGAAATTCAGGAAATAAGAGCTTCAAGAAAAACTAAGGCATAATCTTTAATTTGGAATTTCGGATTTTGAATCTCGGATTTATAAAACCGGGATTTTAATTCGACATTTATTTGTGGATTTTAAAAAAGGTTAAATTCTTAATTTAACTTTATTTTGGAATCCACTTTTTTTTTAATTTTGAGTATCTTTGTAGTTCTGCCACTTATTAATCAATTTAGTGGTTATGATAAAATATTGCGGATATTTATTAATACCGGGAAAAACTTATAAATATATAATTGAGCAAATCAACCTTACGAAATTTTTGCATTATTGCCCATATTGACCATGGGAAATCTACACTCGCCGACCGACTACTCGAAACTACAGGAACTATAGAATCCAGAAATATGACCAAGCAGGTCCTTGATAATATGGACCTCGAACAGGAACGCGGAATTACCATAAAACTCCACGCCATCCAGATGAAATATAAAGCAAAGGACGGCGAAGAATATACGCTTAATTTAATTGACACTCCCGGGCACGTAGATTTTTCTTATGAAGTATCGCGTTCTCTTGCTGCCTGTGAAGGAGCATTGCTTGTGGTTGACTCCACTCAGGGAATAGAAGCTCAGACAATAAGCAATCTGTATCTTGCAATTGAAAACGGTCTGGAAATAATTCCTGTTCTTAATAAAATAGACCTTCCGAGCGCTATGGTTGATGAGGTTAGCGAACAGATTCTTGAATTAATAGGAGGGAAAAAAGAAGATATTATTCATGCAAGCGCAAAAGTAGGAACAGGAACCGGAGAAATACTTGAAGCTATTGTCAAAAGAATACCTGCACCAAAAATACATAAGGAAGCTCCTTTGAGAGCATTAATATTCGATTCCATTTTTGATATTTACCGCGGTGTTGTTACATACATAAGAGTTGTTGACGGAGAACTTAAAGAAGGCGACCAGGTAAATTTTTATTTCAGCGGAAAAACATTCATTGCAGAAGAAGTCGGCGTTCTTAAAATGGGACGTGTGAAAACCGGAAAGCTTGAATCGGGAAATGTCGGATATCTTATCGCTGGAATGAAAGACGTAAATGATTGTAAGGTTGGTGATACGATTTATAATTATCACAGACCCATTACGGAACCATTGCCCGGTTATAAAGAAGTTAAGCCCATGGTGTTCAGTGGTATTTATCCTTCTATGACCGAAGACTTTGAAACGCTTCGTGATTCCCTATCTAAGTTGAAGCTGAACGATGCTTCGCTTACTTACGAACCTGAAACGTCAATTGCTTTGGGATTTGGTTTCAGATGCGGATTTTTAGGCATGCTTCACCTTGAGATTATCCAGGAACGGCTTGAACGCGAATACGGTTTAAATATTGTAACAACCGTTCCCAATGTTGAGTATAAAGTATATAAGACTAACGGTGAAGTTCTTATTGTAGATAATCCGTCTCTTATGCCTGATCCTGCAAAGATAGAATATATTGAAGAACCTTATATAAAAGCACAGATTATAACTCCCACAGACTATATCGGTAATATTATGAAACTCGCAAATGACCGCAGAGGTATATATAAAACGACGCATTATATCGATGCTAAGAGAGTTGATTTGCAGTTCGAATTCCCATTGGGGGAAATCATATTTGATTTTTTTGATAAATTAAAATCTTCGACACGAGGTTATGCTTCGTTTGATTATGAGCTTATAGATTATAGAGAATCGGATTTGGTAAAACTCGACATATTATTAAACGGAGACCCTGTCGATGCCCTTTCGTCAATAGTCCACAGAAGCAATGCGCATGATTGGGGACGAAAGCTTTGCAGTAAATTAAAAGAGCTTATACCAAAACAAATGTTCGAAGTTGCCATACAAGCAGCAATAGGAAACAAAATTGTTTCGAGAGAAACCATCAGCGCAATGCGCAAGAATGTAACCGCAAAATGTTACGGCGGCGATATATCAAGAAAGAGAAAGCTTCTTGAAAAACAAAAAGAAGGTAAAAAACGGATGAAACAAATCGGTTCCGTTGAAATACCGCAAGAAGCGTTTTTAGCTGTTCTCTCAATTGAAAAATAATATTATAAACAAATTGAGAAAAATTAAAATTTAAAATTAATTATTTTGGCAGATAAACCGGAAAATACAAATAAAGGAAAAGTTAAAGCAAAGACAGGGACTAAAGATAAACCAAAAAGTTTATTGAACAGGTTTTCAAAAAATAAAAAACCTGCCGGCAAAAAAGGAACACAGAAAAAATCAAAAGTTAATGAGTATTTTAATGCGCTCGTATATGCTGCAATCGTTGCTTTCATAATAAAAGTTTTTCTTTTCGAAGCATACAGAATTCCGACCGGTTCGATGGAAAAAACATTGCTTGTCGGAGATTTTCTTATCGTAACAAAGTTTACATATGGGGCAACAACTCCGAGAAATATCCCTTTTACAGACATTCGCCTTCCTTATATAAAGCTGCCGGGTTTCAAAGACCCTAAATTAGGGGATGTAATTGTCTTTGATTTTCCCGGAGACAGAGACCAGGTTCAATCACCCGAACAAGTTAATTACATTAAACGATGTGTCGGATTGCCGGGTGATAAAATTCAAATTATAAACAAAACCTTGTACGTTAATGACCAGGTTTTCCCAAATCCCCCTGATGCGATTTTCGATGCGCAAACCAGACCTAAGGGATTTGATAATTACAGAATTTTCCCGAAGGGCTCGGGTTGGAATGAAGACAATTATGGACCTATAACCGTTCCGAAAAAAGGACAAATGATTGAAATTAATGTTATGAATTTTGATACGTGGAAGTATTTTGTAATGAAAGAAGGAAATGAAATTCAGTTAAGAGGAGATAAAGTTTTTGTTAACGGTCAGGAGTTACCGAATGGTCAGTATGAAGTTCAGAGAGATTATTTGTTTATGATGGGTGATAACCGCAATAACTCACTCGACAGCAGATATTGGGGCTTTATGCCGACTGAAAACATCGTCGGTGAAGCATTAATGATTTACTGGAGCTGGGACCCTGCTATTCCATTCAGCGATTTCTTTAAATTGCTCGGGACTACCCGCTGGGATAGGATAGGAATGTTCATTCATTAAGAATTTACGTGAATGTCAGGTATTTACATACATATTCCCTTTTGCGAAAAACGATGTAATTATTGTGATTTCTTTTTCACAACAAATCTGAAGTTAATCAATAATTTTTTAACCGCTCTCGAAAAAGAAATTTTTCTTTATTCGGAGCAGTTAAAAGATATAAAGTTTGATTCCATATATTTCGGCGGAGGCACTCCTTCCCTTCTATCCCCTGAAAAAATTTCAAGCATTATTACTTTCATAAAAAATAAATTTTCAATTGCTGAAAATTCGGAGATTACACTTGAGGCAAACCCCGAAGATTTATTAAACAAAAACATTTCCGAATACAAATCTGCAGGCATCAACCGCATTAGCTTGGGAATTCAATCATTCAATGATGAGGATTTAAAATTTCTTACACGGAATCACACAGGTGCTGATGCCGAGAAAGTTCTTTCAGATTGCATGGGTGTTTTTAAAAACATAAGCGCAGATATAATATACTCTCTTCCCGGACAAAAATTTTCAGATGTTAAAAAATCTCTGGATAAAATAATTGCTTATAAAACTCCCCACATTTCTTGCTATACGTTAACATTCGAAGAAAGAACCGTTTTGTATAAGGATTATCTGAATAAAAAAATTGTTAAAAATGACTCTGAGACTGAATCTGATTTATATTTAAACTTAAGCAAATACTTATCTGATGGCGGTTATGAGCATTATGAAGTATCGAGCTATTCTAAACCGGGGTTTAAAGCCAAACATAATTCAAAATATTGGACACTTGAAAATTATCTGGGTCTAGGTCCGGGTGCACACTCTTATCTGAATAAGGTAAGAAAAAATAACGTGAAAAATGTTTCAGAATATTGCAAATTACTTGCAGAAGAGAATCTTCCTTTGGATGAATTGGAGAAAGAAAAAAAATCCGAAGGACTCACTTACAAATCTGAATTTATAATGTTATCGCTCAGATCTTCAGGAATTAACCTGAATGATTACGAAGAAAAATTCAATGAAAGCTTTTTTGAAATTCATAAAGAATTCATTGGAAGTCTCGTAAAAAATGAATACGCTTTGCTGAATAATGAGCACTTGAGACTGACGGATAAAGGATATGCGCTCGCAGATGAAATAACTGCAAAGTTTTTATAAACAGAATGAAAATTTTACTTGTAGAAGACGATCCGATAAACTTAAAGTTAATGTCACGCCTGCTGACTAAGCAGGGGTTTGATTTTATTACTGCAAGTAACGGGCAGTCAGCCGTTGAAAAAGCAACTTCCGACCCTGACATTAAGCTCATCTTGATGGATATTCAGATGCCCATATTAAACGGATATGAAGCTGCGCAAAAAATTAGACAATGGGAAATGGCAAACGTTAAATCTCCCGTTAAGATTATCGCATTGACAGCTCATACATTTGAAGAAGAAAAGGAAAGATGCAGACAGGCAGGCATGAATGATTTCATCACAAAGCCAATCAATATGGCGGAACTCATTTCTAAAATGAATTCTTAAGATTTATGCCGAGTTAATAGCTTCTCCGGTTTTAAAGTTAATCCTCCCTTTATAAATATTTTCCGCTACAAGAATTGTTACAACAGCAAATGGTATAGCCGCTATAAGGTCTATTACGTAGTGATAGCGCAGATAAACTGTCGAAAAAATCATCAAGATGGTATAAATACAATACCACCACCGCCATTTTGACCGGAAACGGAAAGCGAGATAAGTAATCAGTAATGCTATCAACGTATGACCCGAAGGAAACGCATCCCGCTGCGCATAATTTTCCGGATCAGGAACATCAACAGGAATTGATTCTCCGCTGTTAATAAATAATCTCAATTTCTCTGACATAAACATTCCTTCAAGCTCGGCATCAAGTTTTTTGAAGTCGTGCAAAGTAAATCTCGGACCTATAGCAGGAACCAAAAGGTAACCGATAAATGAAAGATAAAAACCAAAAAAGACTACAAACATTGCATATTTATACTCAGCAAAACGCTGCGCTATATAAAGAATAATAACAAATGATAATTGCATAAAATAAAACAGCCAGTAAATTATCTGAAAGAACTCCACCATGGCGGGATGATTAAATTGCGCGAGATAAACAGTCGGGTCAAATCCAAAAATCCACCTGTCGATTGAAATGAGATAAGAATCAAATATTGTTCTTCCCCAAATGCTGAACATTAAAACATATACTTCTTTAAAGCAGAATAAAATCATGAACACAGGATAAAAATACCGCAGAATCTTAAAAAACGAATACTTAAGCTTATCTTCATCACTCTTCTCTTCGTATTTTTTTACAACATAATTTATAAGCCCAATAAGAACAAAATTCGATAAAACAATTATAAATGCCTGAGGAATATTCTTATCGAAAATAAGGACTAACAAGCTTAAGAAAATCAGAAACAATTGATTAGTAATATCGGGTATATCAAGATAACCATATCGTTTTCTTAAATTACTTATCATCTTTTATATTCAGTTTAAATGTGATAACATATACGTTGCGATTGAAAGAAAGATGCTTATGCCCACAACATCCTGAAATGCAGTCTCAAAAGGTCCTGATGTAATTGCCGGGTCGAGTCCGAATCTCTTTGAAATCATCGGGACACATGTGCCCATAAGACCTGCAATGTTTATGGAAACAAACATTGAAATTCCAACTGTCAGTCCGAATGCGCTTTTATTTCCATCCATCATTATATAACCAATCAGACCGGTTAAACATCCCACAACGAATGCAATTATCAAAGTCGTACTCATCTGTTTTGCAAGAGGTTTCCACCAGGTTGAAATATTCACATAGCCGGTGTCAATAGCTCTAACAATTATTGCTGCAGTCTGTAAACCTGTATTGCCCGATATCGCAGAGATTATCGGCATAAATGCTGCAAGCAGAATTACTCTTTCAAGAATTGCATCATGGGATTTAATCACAAAGATTGCAATGATTTCAATTCCTAATGTTACAAGTATCCAGGGAAGACGGAGCTTTGCAATTTCAAACGGAGATTTCTTTTCAAGCTCTTCAGCATCGGTACCCGTCATCTTTGCAACGTCTTCGGTGAATTCTTCTTCTATGACGTCGATAACGTCATCGATACTAATCCGCCCTATCAAACGGTCTTGCTCATCGACAACAGGCAGAGAGACAAGGTCATAGCTCTGCATTATTTTTGCAACTTCCTGCTGGTCAACGTCAGCTTCAACCGAAATAACATCGGGATTCATTACCTGAAGCAAAATCTGCTCAGGATTTTTTAGTGCAATAATTAATCTTTTTAAAGAAATAATTCCTGTAAGTTTACCGTTGTCATCTACAGCCAAAAGATTATAAAATTGGTCTATTTCCTCCGCTTTTTCTTGAACTATATTTACTGCTTCAGCTACAGTCAATCGTTGATTAACAGCAATAAACTCTTTTGCCATGATACCGCCTGCGGTATTCTCATCATAACGTAAGAGTTCACGGATTTCATCAGAATCTTCCTTATCCTCTTTCTCAAGCTCTGTTAAAACCTGTTCGGCAACATCTTCTTCAAGTTCTGAAACGAAGTCGGCAGCATCATCGGAATGCATTTCCCCTACTAAATCGGAAATTTTATCTTTGCCAAGCTGTTCAACTATAAAATCTCTTCGTTCATCATAAACTTCAAGAATTACTTCCGAAGCCGTTTCATCATCAAGCAATGAAAATAGATAAGCCGCATCCTCATCTTCTTTAAGATTATTGATAAGAACAGCGATATCGTAGTTATATAAATCGGTCAGAATTGTTTTCAATATGGCATCCGACCGTGACGCAATTAACTGATGTATTTCATCAATCAATTCATCATCAATGTCTAATGAGGAGCTATATTTTTTTTCTTCTGCCAATTATTATTTGTTAAAAGAGGTTTTAAAAAAAGTGGGAATTACGGATACTAACTTGAGAAAACAAAAATATTTCTAAAAATATTCATTAAGGTGGGGATTTTCAACTGATTATTTTGTGGTTACAAAAACTTAACAAGTGTCATTAAAATATTATGTCATTCTGAACGAAGTGTGGCATAGCCATCCCTTTGGGAAAGAATCCCCATTCCTTTGCAATGGGATCCTTCGCTATGCTCAGGATGACACACGAGTCAAAACGCATTCTCGATGTGGTCGATAACAATTTCTTCTCCCATCATAATCGTAATGACATCAAATCGTAAATCATATCCTGAATACTTTTCATTGTTCATTATAAATCCTTCTGCGGCTTTGCGAAGATGTTCCATTTTGAGATTATTAATTGATTCCTCCGGCTCACCGAAGTTCTTGTTGCGGCGGGTTTTTACTTCAAAAAACAAAATCAGCTTTTTATCCTGATCAATGAAAATTAAATCTATTTCGGATTTTTCGAAGCGGTAATTTGAGTGGAGAAATTTCAGACCTTTGTTCAGCAGATAGCGCTTTGCGATTGCTTCACCTGTTTTGCCTGTTCTATTCTTGTACAAACAGCGGGATGAGCTCATAATATTTTCTGCAGAATGTTTTGCGGTGAATGTCGCATATCCCGAATTTCTTCACGTTCTCGATATGCTCTTCGGTTGCATAACCTTTGTGCTGTTTAAAGTTATATTCAGGGTAAACCGCATCATATTTAACCATTATTTCATCTCTGTGAACTTTCGCTAAAATCGAAGCCGCAGAAATCGCAAACTCCTTATCATCCCCTTCTATTATGGTTTTGTAATTCAAAGTTTTCTCGAATCCATCTTCAAGCTTGAAATAATTTCCGTCTATGAGATATAAATCCGGTTTAATCTGGAGTTGTGTAATGCACCTATGCATCGCGCGCATTGTAGCTTTGAGAATGTTTATGGTGTCGATTTCAAAATTATCAATCTCAAAAATCGCATAGGCAAGACATCTTTCCTTAATTTTTTCGCTTAGTTCCTTGCGGTCATCGGCTTTTAGCTTTTTAGAATCCTTAACACCGCGGATGCGCCTCGTTCCGTGCTCAAATACCACACAGCTCGCAACAACAGGTCCCGCCAAAGGTCCCCTCCCCGCCTCATCAATACCACAAATTAACAATTTTACAGAATTTTAATGGTTTAACCTTAAAATATTTAATTTCATTGAAATAATAAAGGATTTTCGCTATTTTCTTATCACATTGTAAATAATTTTTAAATGTTCGAAGATATATCACTGAAACTTGAAGGCGTAATGAAAAAGATACGCGGTCAAGGAAAAATTACTGAAAGAAATGTCGATGAGTCGCTGAGAGAAGTAAGGAAAGTCCTTTTTGATGCTGACGTTAATTATAAAGTCGTAACCAAGTTTTTAGAAGACGTAAAAGTCCGTTCTTTAGGAAAAAATGTTCTTACAAGCATAACTCCGGGTCAGTTAATAGTTAAAATCATTAACGATGAGCTTATAAAGCTTCTCGGTTCAGAAAAATCCGATATTGTTTTCGGAAATGAAATTCCCTCAGTTATTATGGTCGTTGGTCTGCAGGGTTCGGGTAAAACCACTTTCTCTGCAAAGCTTGCTAAGTATCTTAAAGGCAAAGGTAAAAACCCGCTACTTGTAGCATGCGATATTTACCGTCCTGCTGCTATCGAGCAGTTGAAGATTCTCGGAACGTCAATCGATGTTCCTGTTTATTCTGAAGACGATGAGAAAAATGCGGTCAAGATTTCAAAGAACTCGATTGACCACGCAAGAAAAAATTTAAGAGATACGGTCATCATCGATACTGCAGGCCGTCTGGCAATAGATGAAGAGATGATGAACGAGGTATCGAAGATTAAGAACGAGGTTAAACCCTCTGAGATTTTATTCGTCGTTGATTCGATGACAGGTCAGGATGCAGTTAACACCGCAAAGACTTTTCATGATAAACTTGATTTTAATGGTGTTGTTCTTACAAAGTTAGACGGTGATACACGCGGCGGTGCTGCGTTATCAATCAAAGCAGTTGTCGATAAACCGATAAAGTTTGCCAGCGTCGGAGAAAAGCTTGAAGCACTTGAGCAGTTCTACCCCGACAGAATGGCAAGCAGAATACTCGGCAAAGGCGATATCGTTTCATTTGTTGAAAAAGCACAGAATGAAATCGACGTTAAGGAAGCCGAACAGCTTGAAGCAAAGCTCAGAAAAAATAAGTTTGATTTCAATGATTTCTTAAATCAATTGAAGCAAATCAAAAAAATGGGTTCGCTTTCAAGTCTTGTAGCAATGATTCCGGGAGCAGGAAATGCTCTCAAAGGAAAAGAGATTGATGAGTCAGCATTGACCAGAGTAGAGGCAATAATTCTTTCAATGACGATTAAGGAAAGAGAAAATCCTCATGTGTTAAACGGTTCGAGAAGAAGAAGAATTGCAAACGGAAGCGGGAACACAATTCAGGAAGTTAACAGGGTTGTGAAGCAGTTTGAAGATATGCAGAAGATGATGAAAAATTTCAGCAAAGGTAAGATGTCGAATATGATGAAAAAGATGAATATACCCGCAAATTTTAAGATTTAATTATAACAAAAAAAATAATATAATAAACAAAAGGAATAAATTAATTGGTTAAGTTAAGACTCAAAAGAATGGGTAAAAAGCATAAGCCCATTTACAAAATCGTTGCAGCGGATTCAAGGTCTCCGAGAGACGGAAAATTCATCGAATCACTCGGTTCATATAACCCGAATCCGGACCCAATGGAAATAAAATTAAACACCGACAGGGTTCTCTATTGGCTCAAAACGGGTGCTATCCCTACCGATACGGTAAGAAATTTATTTAGTAAAGAGGGGGTTATTTTAAGATGGCATCTCGAGAAAAAAGGAAAAACATCAGAGCAAATAGAAGAAGAATTAAATAAATTCTTCTCAGAAAAAGCTGCAAAACTTGATAGAGCTAAAGCGCGTAAAATAAGACGCAAAGAGAGTAAGGCAAAACGAGATGCTGAAGCAAAGCAACCTGCTGCTTAATACTGATTAGATTTGCGACTCAACATCTTGTTATTAGTTTAATACCCTGAAGATTTTTTCTTTAAACTCAATAACAGGAGTACCGTGTATGAAGGAATTTATCGAATTCATTGCCAAGCATTTGGTTGATAATCCTAATGCGGTGAAAGTTGAAGAAATGCACGACGACGAGAAGCTGAAGTTCCGCTTAACCGTTGCCGACAACGAAACCGGCAAGGTAATTGGAAAAGAAGGCAAGACCGCAAAAGCAATAAGAACACTTCTTACTGCAATTGCGGCAAAAGACGGCAAACGTGCAATATTGGAGATACCCGACAGAAGCAATAAAGAACGCAGCTGATTAAACCTGATTACAATAAGTTTATAACTATCGGAAAAATTCTGAAACCTTTTGGAATAAAAGGTTATTTGAAAATTTTCCCGCTTACTGATTTTCCCGAAAGATTTTTAAAATTAAAATCCTTATATCTTTATGATGAATCAAAAAGAGTTTTCATAAAGAATAAGGATTTTTTCATTTTTGATGTTGATGACTCGGAAATGATTGGCGAATATGTTAAGCTGAAGCTGATAGATTATAATTCGATTAACGAAGTTCAGAGTTTTGCAAATAAGTTTGTCTTAATAGAAGAAACTAAAAAGAAAAAACTCGCAAAAGGACAGCACTATTTTCATGAACTTATCGATTTTGATGTATATGCGGGAGACGAATTGATGGGAAAAGTTGCCGCATTTGAAAATTACGGCGGTGATGATTTAATAAAAACAAAAGATATGAAGAACGAAGATAAGTATATCCCTTATCGAAAAGAGTTTATAGAAAAGATTGATGAGAAAACAAAACGGATATATATTAAAATGATTGAAGGATTGATATAGATTCTAAAATAATTATAAATGTCATCCCAGCGAAGGCTGGGATCCAGGCTAGCAGCTAACAAGTATATATCTTTATACAATCAAAAAATTTTATAAAATATTTTTTGATAATAAACATTGTTTTATTAGAATCATTTTAGTCTAGATTCCAGCCTTCGCTGGAATGACAAATTTACAATTTGTATGCGAATCGATATAGTAAGTGCTAATACTAAAATACTTGAGTGTGCATTAAGTCACGGGCTTACTTCCCGCGCAATTGAAAAACAGTTTGCGGAAATTCATATACATAATCTCCGTGAATATGCTGAAGGCAGTTACAAGCAAATTGATGATACGCCTTACGGCGGAGGGGCGGGAATGATTCTGAAACCTGAACCGATTTTCAAATGCGTTAACAAGCTTAAATCAGAACGTGACTATGACGAAATAATTTATTTCTCTCCGCAGGGGGAAATTTATGAACAAAAAACCGCAAATTACTATTCACTTCAGAAAAATATAATCTGCATCTGCGGGCATTACAAAGGAATTGACCAAAGAGTGATTGACGTTCTTGTTACAAAAGAAATTTCAATCGGAAATTATGTAATTTCCTGCGGAGACCTTGCAGCATATGTTTTTATTGATTCGGTTTTAAGATTAATTCCCGGCGTTTTAGGAGATTCCGAATCTGCCATAACAGATTCTTTCCAGGTTGAGGAGATTTTCGATGCTCCGCAATATACCCGTCCTGAAGAATATGAGGGACATCGCGTTCCCGATATTTTATTAAGCGGCAATCATGCAAAAATTCGTGAATGGAGAGAGCAAAAAGCACGCGAAAAATACGATAAAATTAGCAAAAAAGGTTAATTTTAGCATTTTATAAAAGTTTTATATTCACTATCTTGTCATTACATTTTTTACAGAAAACATATCATAACAGTTTAAGGAAAGGATAACAAAAATGGACAAAATAAAATTAATAACGGCGGCTCAGATGAGGAATGACTTGCCGGTTTTTCATCCCGGTGATACAATTTCAGTTTCAGTTAAGGTTATTGAAGGCGATAAAGAGAGAGTTCAGCAGTTCAAAGGCATAGTAATGGGAATAAAAGGCGGCGGCGCAGGAAAGACTTTCAGAGTCAGAAAAATTTCCAATGGTGTCGGTGTTGAGAGAATATTTCCATTCAGTTCACCTAAAATCGGCGGTATCGAAGTTCTGAAACACGGAAGTGTAAGAAGAGCAAAATTATATTATCTCAGAAATTTAACAGGTAAGGCAGCTACCAAAATCAAAGAAAAGAAAAAATTATTTGCTTTAGTTGAAGAGGAAAAAGCTGCAGGAATGCCTGAGACACCTAAGGCAAATGAAACAGTTGAAAATGTTTCAGAACCTGTTGTTGAAGCAAAAACCGCTGAAGAAGTAACAGCATAAAACATTTTATCCTTTTCATAAATTTATAACCGTCATATTTTCTTTCACTATGACGGTTTTTTTATGTGCATAAGTTATAATGAATATCAAAAAAAAACATTTTGTATCAATAGCAGGAAATATTGGTTCGGGAAAATCATCCCTGACTAAACTACTCGCAGAAAGATTCGATTGGATTCCCTATTATGAGTCAGTCCATGATAACCCATACCTTACCGATTTTTACGGCGACATGCACCGCTGGTCGTTTAATCTCCAGATTTATTTTCTTTCACACCGCTTCAGAACACACCGTGAAATTTTAAACAGACCCGAATCTGTTGTTCAGGATAGAAGCATTTATGAGGATGTCGAAATCTTTGCAAAGAACTTATATGAATTAGGAAGGTTAAATGAAAGAGACTATATGAATTATCATAATTTATTCGGTGAAATGGTGTCTTATCTGAAACCACCCGATTTGCTTGTTTATTTAAAAGCGAATACCGATACTCTTATGAAGCAAATTAAACGCAGAGGACGTGACTTTGAACAAAATATCGAGCCAATGTATATAGGAAAGCTTAACGAAACTTATTCGGAATGGATTAACAGCTATAAAGCCGGAGAATCAATGACAATCGAGACTGATGACCTTGACTTTGTTTCATCCCAAAATGATTTAAATTTTGTTATAAATAAAATTGAGGAGAGATTGTTTGACAGCAATGATAAATTTTTCAGAAAGGTTAATAAGTAATATATGAATATCCCCCGCTGCAAAAAATTTTCCGGATACAAACCGTGCATTTCATACGAAAACTGTCTCGAAAACGGATGCCAGATGGATTCTCCCGATAACAGAATGGGTACAAAATTTTTAATCATTTCACTTGATGGTCTCAGCAATGTTTTGCTTAACACTTCAGTATTAAAATCCATTAAGAATAAATTCCCTGAAAGTACAATTTATTGGCTCACAGCTGAAAAACCAAAACCGCTCCTTGAAAATAATCAATACATAGATGGAATTTATTTCTGGAATGAAACTGACAGGATGATTTTAAGAAGTATGAAATTTGATTTTTTATTTAATACAGAAAAATCCATTAGCGTCTGCGCTTTCGCTAACGAAATTAATGCTGTTACAAAAAAAGGTTTTTTGCTCAATGCTGACGGGCAGGTGGTTCCTGCCGATGAAGATGCTTTGGATAATTACAGATTGGGAGTTGATGATAATTTCCGGTTCAAAGAAAACAAAAAATCAAAAATTCAGATAATTCACGAAACATTCGGGCTTGAGAATAAAAATGCTGAATATATTTATAACTTTACAGAGCAGGAATTAAAATTAATAGATGACTTTAAACGTCAGGTGCATTTTGACAGGAGTAAGTTTTACATCGGATTTAATACAGGCAGCTCATTAAAATTTCCCGATAAAAAAATGACTATCGGACAGCATATTTATTTGATTACAGAGCTTTTAAAAAACGATTATATGCGTGTAGTTTTGCTTGGCGGCAAGGAAGATACTGAAAGAAATCTTGAGATATACGATGCGTTCGATTCTGAAACACAAAAGAAAATTATTTACACACCCACAAATCTTGGTTTAAGAAGCGGCGCGAGTTTTATGAATATACCTGACGTTGTTATAACCGGCGACAGCTTTGGGATGCATATGGCAATTGCTTTGAAGAAATATGTAATTGCATGGTTTGGAATTACTCCGCCTGCGGAAGTTGAGCTATTTGAGAAAGGTGCAAAAATCATTCCTGAAGCAGTTCAAACTCCTGCTTATGCTTCTAACGGACATAATTTTAATCCTGAGTTAATTTCGGAAAGTGATTTAAATAAGATTGTAAATCTTGTGAAGAGGTTTTGCCTCATACAGCCGTTTAAGAATATGATAGATAATTAATAACGAGATTCTTCGCTTCG
The DNA here is from genome assembly GCA_036262055.1 of Ignavibacteria bacterium. NCBI lineage: Bacteria > Pseudomonadati > Ignavibacteriota > Ignavibacteria > Ignavibacteria bacterium. The sequence goes on along the minus strand of DATAJP010000003.1, from coordinate 130,235 downwards.
CTCAGAATGACACAGATTAAACAATCCCGCCTTGCTTACTGTCCTCAATTTCTTTATCCTGGCTTTCTTTTTCTTCTTCGGCTCTTTCGCTTAAAGGTTTTTCTTCCTTAAGTAACTCTTCACCATACTTTTGCGGATTTTTTTGTATATCTTCTTTTAATCCTTTATCCTCGTCTTTAACATATTTTGTTACCGCTTTATTGCTCCATTTGGTAACAGAGGTCACCAAAGTAAGAACTAATGTTATGACGGCTATTAATACAACGATAATCCAAATTGCAGATTCCATATGATTCGATTTTCGTAGAGACGCAAAATATTGCGTCTCTACAAATAAAAATAAAATTTTATAAATTTCTCATTTTGAAAAGATTAAGGTCACGATAAACTCTTAATCTCTTTACATCGCTTACTGCCTGAATTCTGCTCATCGCGATTTCTTTTGATGCTGCATTAGTCGGGATATTCTCTCTTTTTGATGTTTCAATGATATTCATAATAGCATCATAAATTCCTGCAGCTCGTTTCATTGCGCGCTCACGGTTATATCCTTCAAGTTCGCTGTAAACGTTAATCAAACCGCCTGCATTGATAACATAATCAGGAGCATACAAAATTCCTTTATCCATCAACGCTTTACAATCTTTATCTTCATCTTTTAACTGATTATTTGCTGCGCCGGCTACGATTTTCACTTTAAGCTGAGGTATGGTTTCAGAATTTAATATCGCACCTAAAGCTGTCGGTGAAAATATATCAGCATCATAAGAATATACCTCGTCAGCACCGATTATGGTTGCTTTAAACTCTTCAACCAATGGTTTAAGTTTTTCATCATAAATGTCTGATACATATAGCTTTGCACCTTCTGCAAATAAATGTTTGCATAGGTTTTTACCGACATTTCCACCTGCACCCTGAACAACAATTTTCTTTCCCTTTAAAGAATCTGTTCCGTAAACTTCCTTAGCGCAAGCTTTCATACCAACATATGTTCCGTATGCAGTCACAGGTGAAGGGTCACCGCTTCCGCCGAGCTCAATTGGGATACCGGTAACGTTTCTTGTCTCCATAGCCACATATTCCATGTCTTTTACGCTTGTTCCGACGTCTTCAGCTGTAATATACCTGCCTGAAAGACCTTCAACATATCTGCCGAAAGCTCTGAACAATGCTTCTGATTTTTGGGTACGTGAATCACCAATAATAACAGCTTTCCCGCCTCCGAGATTCAATCCTGCAACAGCAGCTTTATAAGTCATCCCCTGAGATAACCTTAAAACGTCTGTCAAAGCTTCTTCATCTGAAGCATAAGTCCACATTCTGCACCCGCCCAAGGCAGGTCCTAATGTTGTGCTGTGAATTCCGATGATGGCTTTTAAGCCGGATTCCTGGTGTGAGCAGAAAACGACCTGTTCATGCCCGTAACCTTCCATTACATCATAAATTTTAAAAGAATTTTTTGACATATAATTTAAGTTTGATTTAAATTTAAACTTTGAAAATCTTAACTAACGGCATTCAGCTCTTTGATAACCGGTAACTTAATTTCAAAAAGCTCAGGTTGAAGTGCCTTTCTTATACTTATGAAAACATCATCAACTTTGATATGAGCCATACATTGTGGCGACTGGCAACCGTATTCATGTCCGAGATATAAACACGGACTGCAAAATTTGTCGCTTTGTATAACAACGCTGCCTTTAAGATAGCTCCCCCATTTGACGGGATTTGTAGGACCATGTAACCCTAACGTCTTAGTCCCCACACAGGATGCTATATGAAGCATTCCTGTATTACTGCATACAACAAGTTTAACTCTCTTAACAAGAGCAACAACATTATTAAGCGCAAATTTTCCCGCAGTATTTATGACATTCGGACTTCCGATTCCTTCTGCGATTGCATTACACCGTTCAATTTCAATAGGTGCACCCGTTATAAGAATTTTTATTTCGGGATTATACTTTAATAAACGTTTTCCTAATGCAATATACTTTTCATTGTCCCATTCACGCGGCTTACCGTTTTCTCCGCAGCCGGGATGCAAACCGATTACGAGCTTCCCCTCTAAGTTGTGCTGCTTCCAGAAATCATCGGCAAATTTTTCATCATCATCATTTAAGAAATATTCAAGATATCTTTCATTTTTATCCGTTATAATCCCTAATGGTCTCAATAAATCGAGGAAATTCTCAAGCTCGTGCTTATCTCTCAAATGAGGAACAACTCTGTCATATACAAAATGTTTGTATTGTCCCTCGGTTGCAAATCCTATAGAATATTGTGATTTTGCAAGCAAAGTCATCATGCTTGCGATTCTTTCCCATTGACTTCCGTCTATTACAACATCGTATTTTTCTTTTCTTAGCTCTTTTATGAAGCCGAAAAATCTTAATGGATTAGACAGAAAAGAATGAACGTTGCAATTAATAATTTTATCGATGTACGGAATCTTCTTTGCAATTTCATAATTAATCGGCGTGCATAGTAAAGTCAGCTCGGAGTCAGGAAATTTTTGTTTTATAGCTCTGAAAGTGGGAATTAAAATAATCGTATCCCCTATGGCGGCAAGCTTTATAAATAAAATTTTCCGGATGTTTTCAATGGGTAATCGTTTTCTTTTCTTAAGCAGTATACCAAGCACAAATAGCACCGGGATACCTAAATATCGGTCTAAAAACCTGTAAATCTTTCGCTTTCGCATCCGTCATTATGAAATAAATATTTGATAATATACATAAATATATATATATTATCAATTAAAACAATCACTTAAATCTTGAAAAAACCATACTTAGAGCTTATAAATAAAGCAATTAAAAATATTGATAACTCTTATTCTCCCTATTCAAATTTTAAAGTTTCTACTGCTCTTTTAGGAGAAAATGATAAAGTTTATACAGGCGTAAACATAGAAAGTTCGTCATTTTCATTAACTTTATGCGCTGAACGTGTTGCCGCAGCAAAAGGAATTTCAAAAGGTGTAAGAAAGTTTAAAGCAATTGCAATTTATACTGATAAAAATGAGTTTGTTTACCCCTGCGGAGCGTGCAGACAGTTTTTATCCGAGTTTTCGGACGATATGGATATCATACTCATAAAATCTCCTTCCAAATATAAAATCCTCAAATTAAAATCTTTATTACCAAATTCATTTAAGTTAAATTAAAAATTCAACACACCCCGTCTCCGATTTCATCGGAGCCACCCCTCTCAAGAGGGGAATTTTTTAAAGATTAATTTTTAAAATTTGAACGAGAATTTACAGATAAGGACATTCAAAAAAATCGGTCATATTGAAGTAATATGCGGAAGCATGTTTTCAGGAAAGACTGAAGAACTTATCAGAAGGATAAGAAGAGCAGAGATTGCTCGCCAGCGTGTAAAAGTTTTTAAACCGAAAATCGATGTCCGTTACAAAGAATTTGAGATTGTTTCCCATAATGAACAGTCATACCCTTCAGAGATAATTGAAAACGCAGAGGAAATTTTTGATAAATGTTTTGATGCCGAAGTTATCGGAGTAGACGAAGCTCAGTTTTTTGGGAATAACTTAGTGAACGTCTGTCAGACACTTGCTGACTCAGGTAAGCGGGTGATTGTAGCAGGACTTGACCAGGATTATAAAGCACAACCGTTTGAACCTATGCCCCAACTTCTTGCAATTGCCGAGTATATTACTAAAATTCAGGCAGTATGTGTAATCTGCGGAGCACCTGCAAACCGGACTCAAAGAGTATCGGATAATGATGACCAGATTTTAGTTGGTGCAACTAATCATTATGAAGCAAGGTGCCGTCTGCACCATACGTTTAAGGATTAAGCCGCGGTTATAAAGTTTTAAAGTTCATAAAGTTTCTAAAGTAATGCCTTTCCAGAATAATCAAATTCTATTGATGATAAAGAAAATTCTTTTGCTTTTAATTGCTGTTTCCGTTTTTTCCTGCGGGAAAAAAGAAAATCAGAATACACAAACTAATACATCAAGTAATACCGGTAATGCACCTATAAAAGTTGGTCTTGTGTTCGACGTCGGCGGACGCGGTGATAAATCATTTAACGATGCCGCTTATGCAGGTCTGGAGAAAGCTCAAAAAGAACTTGGTATTGAGTTTGAAGACATTGACCCCGGGAATGGTTCGGATAGAGAATCTGCATTAAGAAAATTTGCTGCAAGACCTGACATTGCGCTTATTTTCGGAGTCGGATTCATTTTTACCGATGACATTAACAACGTCGCAAAAGAATTTCCAAATAAAAAGTTTGCATGCATAGACTACTCAATTACAGATCCTAATACCATACCACCTAATGTTCTTGCAGTTGAATTCAAAGAAGAAGAAGGCTCATTTCTTGTTGGCGCAATTGCAGGATTAAAAACCTCAACTAATAAAATCGGTTTCATAGGAGGTGTTGAAAGCCCTTTAATAAAAAAATTTGAGACAGGTTACGTTCAGGGAGCGAAATATTCAAACCCTAATATTGAAGTTTTTACAAGTTACATAAGTGTAACTCCTGACGGATTTAAAAATCCCGGTAAAGCTCAGGAAATTGCATTAAGTCAATACACCAAAGGGGCAGATATAATTTATCACGCATCAGGTTTATCGGGACTTGGTTTATTTGAAGCTGCAAAAGAACAAAAGAAATTTGCTATAGGTGTTGATATGGACCAATGGAATGAAGCTCCGGGACAAGTTATTACAAGCATGATTAAGCAGGTTTCGGAAGCAATTTATGGAACAATAAAACTTTTAAAGGAAGGTCAATTCAAAGGCGGTATAAAAGTATTCGGTTTATCGGACAACGGAATTGGCTATGTTTATGATGACAATAATAAGAGCTTGCTTTCAAAAGATATTATCGATAAAGTCGAAGCAATGAAGGAAAAAATTAAAAAAGGCGAGATTACAATAAAATAGAATTCTAAAAAAGAATTTATTAATATTTTTTTTTTATTGAATACTAATTCGAATGTTTAGCCCTCCCTCATTGGAAGTTCTTGGAGCAATATTAGCTGTTTGCTGAGTCGGTTCTGTTCTTATGTATTTGTAAAATAGCTGCATCTGCACGCGCTGACTTAACGAATATTGTATTGAAGGATTCAAAGTCATTACTGAAGAGCCGTTTCCGGGTGCTTCATTTCTTCCTGCCAATTGGAATGTATAACTAATCGGGTCATTAATTGTTTTTGAAAGCGTGAGAGAAAATGCTATATCATTTTGCAATGAAAGTCCGAACATTGGAATTTCAAATCCAGCCTTCGTAAAGTTTGCGTTAATGCTCCAGTCACGCGTATTTGTTGTCTGAATCTGATAGCTTGATGGAGTAAGCGAATTCAGAACAGTTGTGTTATATCTGAAAACTGCCGATAAGCTTCCGCCAAATGCTTCCTTGAAAGTAATATTCATACCGATCAAGGGAGTAAAACCTTGAGTGACAGCCATTAAGTTAGGAACAGGGTTGTTATTTATATCCGTAGTATATCTTTCCGAAAACTCTGATGTAAATGCGTTTTCTATTGTAACTGCCGAAGCAAATTGTCCGAACAATGGAAATTTTTCGACTCCTGAAATTGTTATATTCCAATTCGGGAAAGGAAACGATGACAACTGGCTTTTAAATTGTTCAGTTACATTAGCAAGATTTTCTGAAGACGTTCCTGACGGAATAAATTTAAAATCTTTAACATCACCTCCGAAGAAAATGGAATTGGAATTAGCATTCGAATGCGCCTGGTTTGACAGTGATGCCATTTCACCAAATGCATTAGTGGAGTAAGTTTTATCATTATCCCTGCCCCATTTCTTTTTGAATGTGAGACTCATTCTTATATGTTCCGGAAATATTGGCGAGATTGATGTTGTCAATGATAAATCGTTTAACACATTATAATAATCTCTTACTCCTGAAAGAGAATCAACCCTTTTCCCGGGATACTGAGTGAACCCGAGCTGGTACATTCTTGATGGTCCAAGGTCTTCTTTGGTAGTCGGATATAACCAGAAATTTCCAAAGCCGGGACTTCCTGCTACGTTATTATTAGTTAATGTATTGCTCTGCGTAAAGTTAACCGTAATATTCTCAGGGAAAAATGTGCCAAATACTTTAAATACATCAAGAATGCTTTGTTTACCCTTACCATCAGTTGTATCTGTAATTCCACCGCTTCTTAGTCTAAATCTTTGAGGATTATCTGAAGATTTAAATATATTTGCAATCTCGGAAAGCTTTATTGTTGCTGAAGTATTAATATTATTGAAAGTTCTGACATTATAACCTATGTTATCATTTGTCTGAGGGTTTGACCATGCATAAGTAACATTATAATTTCCGGTAAGCTCGACAAATTTCTTGATGAAAGGAATGTTGAATTTAGGATTAAATGTAGTTGTCTGCAAATAATCAATATCCTTACCAAAATTAATAAGACCACCGTTAAAGAAAATACGATCAAGCACATTTCCCGTTATTGGTGTCCTCAGACTGTCATTTAAAGTCTCAAGGTCACGCAAATCACTTCCGGTTCCATAACTGTATGTTCCTGTTAAATCCACAATCCAGTTTTCTAACAATTTCCAATCAAGATTAAACCCACGGTTTGCTCTGAAGACTAGTGTTGGAGGTGCATCACCGAGTGAAGTTCTGAATTTTTTCTCGTCTTTATCCCGGTTGAAATCTGTTTTAGCGGTAAAGTTGTTAGAAAAAAGAGGCGCCAGAGGTATAAATGGCAATGCAAAATATAATTTTGCATCTTTATATTCATCACCTAAGTTTATTATTCTTCCGATATTAAGATTAAAATTATCCGACAATCCAAAATCTGTAGCAAAGTCAACTGCGCCGTTATAAACCACCTGGTCTTTTCTTTCAAGCGTAAGGTCGCGTTTATAATTATATACAGCTCTGAAATTATATGAAAGCTTGTTAATAATATTCTGAACTATGTAATTATTGCTCGGAAACTGCAAACGCATTCCCTGAATTCCAAATTCATTTGTTACATCAAGCGTCTGCGCCTCAATGTATATATTATTACTTAATCTTTCAGCAAGTTCAGCATCTCCCGTTTGAAGTAAAATCTGTTCATATCTTCTCTCACGAGCTTCTTCAAGGTCAATGTCCGTGTTAGGGTAGTTTTTATGCTTTACCATATACTCGCTGTGCCTGAAAGTCAGAGGAAGTACCAAAAAGTCTTTCCATTCATCTGAAAATATGGATGCGATTGCATTATTAAGAAATTTATGAACATTCAGAGTTCCGCTTATGTCAAAGTTCTGAGTGGTTTGTCTTGTATATGGTCCCGGTCTTCCGTCGAGAGAATAAAAATTAGGACTTTCGTTTGTCAATGTTGCATTAACAGTCAGTAAATCAGCCAGCTTAACGCCAGCATTTAATACATATTTGAAACCATTATCATCATCTATATCAAGCACTCTTATTTCATTAAACCAAACGCTTCCGGTTACACTTGCGTTATATCCGGTCCGGCTTTTTTCGATACCAACTGAAATCTGCCGTATAGCATTAATCAACGGATTTCCTCTGACCACATATAATGCGCCCGGCGGACCGTTCGGAACAGGAAATTCCGTGCCGGTATTAATAGAATCGAGCAAAATTTTAATTGCAGTCAGGTCGGCAAAATTAATCGTTACTTCATTCTGTGCATTCCATGGCGTACTTGGTCTTACGTCAGGATGAATAGGAGCGCGGTATTCATAATAATTTGAAGTATCCGAGCCAAGCCGCACAATCATCCATGCATCAAATATTTTTTCACTGGTATAATTAAAAGAAGGGTCACCGTTTACAAATAATTTTAATCTCTTATAATTAAATAAATCAAGAGGAACGGATGTGTAATCTTTCACTGCAAGTTTTCTCTCTCCGTCAACAAGATTATTTACATCAATGGATAACGAAGCTTCATTTGATAACGTTGTTCCGCCTGTAGTATTCTGTATTCTCTGTCTAAGAACATCACCGGGAACGGGACTGTCATAAATCTGAGGATTTTCCTCTATGCTGACAATTGAAATGTTATATGTTGTATCATTCTTGTTCGGTTTATACCATTGATTTCCTACAAGATTGAAATCCACAAGAGCAACTCTTATAGCACCATTAACACCTTTTACATACAATCTCGCATATTCAATATTATTGAGACTCGGATTGCCGACCATCCGTCTGAATTCCGATAAAGGAATACGATATTGGAACCAGCCGACTCTTCCTCTTCCTGAAATAAACTGATTGTTCGTTGTATCAAGCGGGATTTCATAACTGAAATAAACATTGCTTGTATTTAATGCTCCATCTTTATTCAAATCTTCAGTATCAGGTTTATTTCCTCCTTCAAAGAAACGGTTATTCTGTGTTCCGTCAATTATATCATAGTTTATTGCTCCCGTGGAATCATTATTATCAAGTCCCGGATCTCGATTCTCAAAATCATCAAGTGTTAAAGATGTACCGTATTTAGTATTATAAAATGCTAACTCCTCAAAATTTTGTTTATAGTCAAGACCTATGTCTTCAGATATTTCAAGAATACCATTATTGTTTTTGTCCTCACTGTCAGGAAATCCGTTAAGAATTGCATCTTCAGATACTCTTCCTAAGTCGATGACTAATTTACCGTTCTGTATTGTGCTTAGCCCTACACTGTCAATCCTCATATTAAACTCAATGAAGTTGATGTTTTCATTTAACAAATCCGTAGAAGTGGTATTAAGATATTTCATAATACCATTCCAGTTTGTTGCAGTAGTTACATTTTTGTTAAACAGACCGTTTGAAGTATTATAATTATTAGAATAGTTATATATTCCCCTCTTTGTTGGGTCAAATTGGATATAAAAAGGCGTTATAACATCCTGTCCTGCCTGTACGCTTTTTTCAGGATAAATATCTGTCAGTTTTGCATCATTTGGAATATTATACCATTTCATTCTTCCGCGTTTATTATAAATGGAATCTGGAATATTGCCAAGTTCAGGATCAAAAGGAACAGATGATATTGTCCAGGTGCTGTAATTCGTTCCCAGTGAAACGATTTTCTTTGAGCCTTCCATATCATCAACATATGCAATTGACTCGTTATTGTCAGTCGGGATTTTACTTTTAAGCGTATTAGGGTCAGGTGTTAAATATGCAAACTCACCTTTTAAAGTAAATGCAGATTGTTCCTTAGTATTATATCCCGGCAGCATATTAACAAGTCTGGTAAGCAGTTTTGAATTTATCTGAGTTGTAAAATCCACTCCAAAAATAGAATTATTTGTCGGTTCCTCACCGATTCTTACCTTAGTATTTAATGTCGTTTGCTCAAGATTTAAAAACGTAAAACCAAGCGAATTAAACTCATCAATTTTATAATCACCTCTTAATCCAATAAGTGTTTTTTTATCAAGTCCGAAAAGGTCGTTAGTTTCATAACTTACCTTGAGGTCTTTGGAAAGTTTTGCTGCTGCATTTCTTATCACAACTGTTCCAGTTAAATAATCAACACTGTAATCAATATCTTTTATAAGCTCCTGAGCCCCGACCATTACCTTAACGCTTCCCTGAACTACGTTTAAACCAAGATTGATTACGTCAGAATAACCTGATTCACCTTTTGCTTTTCCAATTAAGGAGTATCTTATAGCATTCGGAGCAGTCGAACTATTTTGGGCATTTAATTTAACATCGGTATATATTTGCTTGTAATAAAAACTTGAATCTACCCCTTCCCTGACAAGGTTATCCCAGAACGGGCGTAAAGTCGGGAAAATAATATCGCCGGTTACTTTGTTTATGGTAAATCCTGAAAGAAAATCGAATCTTGAATCCGGGGGCGGTTCTCTTGTTGTTCCTGTATATCTGTCAATGTCAAGCATGTTTGATAATGACTTTTGCTGACCCGGCAGATTTGGCTGGTTGTTTCCGTCCTGATAATACACTGCTTGAAGCTCAAAACCTTCCTCAAGAACTTTTGAGACAGGCAGCCTGTAAATATTTTTCAGCTTTAATTCCCATGCAACCGGTGTGGTAGCCGGATTCAGAACTCCTGACTTAATCATCTTGAGAACAAGCGTATCGTTACCGTCAACTGTTGTGCTTGGAGTTCCATAAAGTGAATTACTCTGAGTTCTGTAAGTTACACCGACGGCAAAATTTTCAGGGACATTAACAATAAATGAAATGAATCCCGCATACGAATTAATATAATAATCAGATGGATCAAGCTTCATAAAATATCCGGCAAAAACTTTACCATCCTCAGCAACTGCTTTCTTATAAGAAGTATCATAACCTGCGGTTGGCTGCTCTATAAGCTGAATATGTGCAACACCATACCGTTTATTAATTGTCGTTACGTCTGTCTGAACCCATACCTCAAATGAAGTTTCTTCAGTCAAAACTCTGTTCTGCATAGTTTGTGCGTCAAGAATACCGGATGTATTATTAAATACATCGAGAAAGCTCTTTTTATATATGGTATCAAGGAAATAATGAGCATCTGAATATTCATACGCTTTCAAATTGAAGTTCTGCTCCTGCGCACCTCCTACAAAATCTTTTACCTCCTGTTTGCTCTTCTTCTGAGACAACACTGCGGAAAGCGAAAGAGGACCTAATTGAAAATCGCCTTTGACACCAAAAAGCGCCTGAGTTGACTGTATAATTCCGGAATTAGTAACAAGCGATACGTTACCTGCTTCGATTCTTTTTATAACTTCATCAGCATATCCGTCATAGCGGATTTTCAACTGGTTTTCAAAATCAAATAAACGCTGAGTGTTCCAGTCGGCATCAATATTCAATTTATCTCCGATAGTTCCTTTTGCCGTTACATATACTTCCTGCTTAAAATTAAAATTATTCTGATTTGATGTTGTTGTGCTTGTTACCTGTAAATCACTTTTTATGTTTTGATATGACGCAGTGATGTCTATGCTTCCGTTTATTCTTAAGCTCACTGTTGGAGGACCAAAAATTGTTTCTGATTTAAACGGCAGCGGAATTTTTATGTCGGTAAATTTTTCAAATAATTGGGAAAGGTCATCAACTACAAGTCCCTGATATTTTTCACCGAATATATCGGAGAATATCCGAGCCTGATTTAGATTTGTCAGTTCCTGAATATACTCATCCAATGGAACAACAAGCGGAATAGTTATATCATACTCCAAAAACTTACGGGTAATGATTGCATTATTGGAATCAAACGTTACAGAGTAAGTAATTTTTTCCGATTGTCCGATTAATAAAGGATGTTCGTAATCTTTAATATTACCAATGGGAGAGTATTCCGGGGAATATGTAAAATATTTTATTCTTGCTGTGGAATCAACAGGCAGACGCCTGAGTGAATCAAGAACAGCCTGAATGGAATCCTGTTCCTGAGTATAAAGAGAGTCACCGTATCTATAACCGGGACCGGTTCCTTTATCCCAGTCTCTTCGACCTTGGGCTGATATGGAACTTAGTATGATAAAATTTGCTATAAAAACAAATAATACAGATAAAAATATTTTACCTGAGCAGTTTTTAAGTTTTTTACCTTGAAGAGTTGTCAAAAATTTTCAATTTTAAGCAGTAAGTTTTATATCATAGGCAATTTTAATTGTTAAAATTTAAATCCATATCGCGCTATAGTTCAAATTCTACCCTCTAATAATCCTTACAAATTAGATATATACAAACTTATAATCATTTATTCATCAATTCAATATCAAAAATTAAGAATTTTCAATTTACCCTTAACTTAATGATGACCAATTATCTATCCAGTTTAATGGCAAAAACCAAATATTTTATTCTATTCGCTATTTTTATTTTTGTTCCCGTAAAAAATATTTATTCTCAATTTGATTCACATCCTGAGCTTGACTGGTTCACAATTGAAACTGAGCATTTTGTCATAAATTTTCATAGCGGAACAGACAGAACTGCCAAAACCATTGCTAAAATTGCTGAAGAAGTATATGGACCGATAACTTCCTTTTATGCTCATAAACCATCCGAAAAGACAACCTTTATTATCACAGATGTTTCGGATATTGCAAACGGTGCGGCTGATTACTACAGTAACAGGATATCAATTTTTGCTTCACCGCTTGACTATGACTTGAGAGGGACTCATAACTGGCTCCGAAATGTAATTACACACGAATTCACACATATTATTCAGATTCAGGTTGCAATGAAATTTTCAAAGCAGATACCTGCAATATATCTGCAATGGCTTAACTATGAAAATGAAAGACGTCCCGATGTTTTATACGGCTATCCAAATGTTATAGTGTCTTATCCCGTTGCAGGGGTGACCGTACCAGCATGGTTTGCGGAAGGAACTGCCCAATATCAGCGTCAGCAGTTTTCTTATGATTACTGGGATGCAAATCGAGATATGATTTTGCGAATGCAGGTGCTTGGAGCTAATATGCTTACATGGAATGAGATGGGACAATTTTCTTCAATTACTTCATATAAAGCTGAATCGATTTACAATTCCGGATTTGCACTGACAAGATATATTGCTGACAAATATGGTGAAGATAAATTAAGAATGATTTCAGAAAAACTTTCATCACTTTCTAACTGGAGTTTCGATGCAGCATCAAAAGAAGCAATCGGAAAAGACGGACAGGATTTATATAATGAATGGCAGAGTTATCTGACAACCGAATATGAAAACAGGGTTGCAGGCATACGACAAACCGAAGTCAAAGGAGATTTAATCGAAAAAACAGGTTTTGCGAATTATTATCCAAAATTTTCTCCCGACGGGAAAAAGATTGCGTATCTGACAAATCAGACTTTTGATTATGGAACAACCGGATTATATATTTACGATATTGCTACAAAAAAATCAGAAGAGATAACTTCACCGGTCTCTACTTCATTCAGCTGGTCGCCTGACAGCAAAAAAATTATTTTCGCAAAGAGAAACTCACCTCCGACAATTCACCATGCTTCAATTTTTGATTTATATGAATACAACCTAAGCACAAAAGATGAAAAAAGATTGACAACCAATATGCGGGCTTATTCTCCGGCATACTCACCTGACGGCACGCAAATTTGTTATGTGGTGAACCGAGACGGAACATTGAATTTGCAAATCGCAGATGCCAATGGGAAAGACAATGACCCGCTAACAATGTTCAACAATGGGGAACAGGTTTATAATCCTATATTTACCAAAGACGGGAAGAAAATTATTTTTGATTTCGCATTGAACGAAGCAAGGAAGCTTGCTGTAATCGACATTGAGTCTGGAGATATGGAGTTCATTCTCGACCATGCCGGAGTTGATACAAGAAATCCGGCTTTATCACAAGACGGAAGCAGGTTTTATTACTCTTCAAACGAGACAGGTATTTTTAATGTTTATTCATATGATTTTGCAACAAAACAGAAAAAACAAATTACAAACGTTCTCGGCGGAGCTTTGATGCCTTCGATTGACAACAAGGGAAACCTTGCTTATTCTTCTTTTGAGGCAACCGGCTACAAAATAGCATTATTAAAAAACTTTACTGAAAAAGATACCATTGAGTTTATTGCATATAAAAGATTTCCCAAGCTTATTGAAAGATATGCATCTATTGATTCGCTGCAAACAAGTTCTGAGTTCAACTGGCTTCAGCTAAGAAACTTTGATGATAAGAATATTCCGAATATAACCGCAAAACCATATAAAGCCCAGTTCACACAGCTTTCATTTTTTCCTGTGCTCAGGTATGATAATTATACAAAAGATAATAATGTGCTCGATGCGATTAAGCCGGGTTTATATTTTTATTCCGATGAAATGCTCAGCCGTTTTTCAATTTTTGGCGGCGCGGCAATTAACAGAAAGCTTGAGCGAGATATATTCCTGCAATTTGTTTATAACAACGGCTTCCCCATTTTTAGAGATTTCTTCACCAAACAGGTTAACTTTGTGCCGACATTTACGCTCGAAGGATATAACGTTACACGAAAAACCACAGCAGACCTTATTGCAAGCGTCGATACTATAGATGTTGGTGTTGAATATAACTTGTATGCTTTCGATTTCTCGATGGCATGGAAGATGTTTAATGTAAATCATGATTTTAAATTTATCATATCGCTGTCGCAGTATTCATCTGCGCTTGACCCGTTTGTAATTCCTCAAAGCGGAATATTCGTCCGTTCATCATCCGAAAAATATTTTAAGGCAACGAGCTACGGACTGCAGTATGATTATGACTTTACTTTACCGACAACTCACTCAGATATTAATCCAATCGGAAGGAAAGTTATGCTGAGATATGATTATGAAACCAGCGACATAAATCCGCAACTTGAAGTTGAAGATGATGGAACCGTTGTATCAAGCTTCCAGCATAATAAACTGCATAAAGTCGAAGGCGACATAACAGAAAGCATCGGTTTATTTAATAATACTCATTCTGTTTCATTAAGACTGCGCGGAGCAAATATATTCGGTCCGCCTGTTGATGATTTCTATAATTATTATGCTGCAGGACTTCCCGGAATGCGCGGTTATCCTTTTTATTCTCTTGGAGGAAGCAGAATGGCAACGGCAACGCTTACATACAGATTCCCTCTCCTGACAAATATCGATACCAGAATTACTCCTGTTTATTTTGATAAGCTGTTTTTATCTATATATGGAGATTATGGTTATGCCTGGAACGGTCATGATGCGAAGCTGAGAGATTTCAAGAAGGATATTGGAGCTCAATTGAGAATGCAGGCAGTTTCGTTCTATGTATTCCCGACCTCGATATTTTTCGATGCCGCATACGGACTGGATGAATTTACGAGAGAATTCAGAAACAAACCCGTTACTTACGGAAAAGAATGGAGATTTTACTTCGGAATATTGTTTGGGTTTGATATTTAATTATTGACGCTGAACAACGCAGATTATTATGATTTGCTTATGATTCTCAATTAAAGCATAACTAAAAAATTAGTTATGCTTTTGTTTTTTATAGACTGAATTAAGCTCTTTATACAATAAAAAATCTTTCAATTCTTCTTTAGATATTTTTAAGAAATATGAAAGTTTGTCCAAAAGCAACTTCTTTGATTTCTTGTTCCTTTCAAATTGATAATAGTTGCTATTATCAAGCAAGTCTGCACATTTGACTGCCAGAGCGGGAAAACCTGCTTTCTTGGTTCTTATAAACATTTCAATATACTGTTCTTCTTTGTCTTTTATATAAGGGTTAAAAGAAACTGCCTCGACTAACCTTGCTATATCTTTATTAAAATTTTTTTGGATTTGTTTGGAAGTTACTTTTGAATCTTCGAGTAAGTCATGAAGAATTGCTGCAATAATTATTTCAGCATCTAAGTTTAGCTCGATTAAGCTATATGCGACTTTAAGACTGTGGAAAATAACCGGCTTCTTGTTGAAGCCGGTTATTGAATATTGCTTGACAAGAAATGAAATTGCTTTTTCGATTAAAGCAATTTCGGATTTGGTATAAGACATTTTTATTTTAACACACCCCGTCGCTTCGCGACACCCCTCTCAAGAGGGGAATTTTAATTATGCTTATTTCACCAACATCATCTTTTTTACTTCGGAGAAATCTCCTGCGGTTATTTTGTAATAATATACTCCGCTTGCAAGATTAAAAGCATTAAACTTAACTTCATAGCTTCCAGAAGTTCTGTTATCATTCAACAATTGCTTAATCAATTTTCCCGTTACATCATAAACAGAAATATTAACAAACGAGCTTTTTGGAATATCAAATTTTATAGTTGTCTCGGGATTGAAAGGATTAGGATAATTCTGATAAAGTGCATATGACTTCACCAGTTCATTTTCATTTCCAACTGAAACAGTTCCGTCGAGCATACTTCTTTCATAATTTCCGTTTCCGTGAGTAACCGCTCTTAATTTTCTGTTAGGACGGACAATGCTTAAATCATAAATGACACTGCTTTCAGTCATACCCGTCATAAAAGGAGACCAGGTAGTCCCGCCATTTGTTGAAGAATAAACCCCTAAATCATTTCCTGCATACAAAATATTAGAATATTGATGGTCAACTATAATTGCAGTGGTTGGAAGGTCGGGTAAGTTATTTGTTATATCAGCCCAGCTGTCTCCCCGATTGGTTGATTTGAAAATATGTCCCGTACCGAATCCCGAAAATACAGCATAAACAATCTGGTCATTTTGAGGGTCAACTGCTAAATCTGTCGGATACCTGTCGGGCAGAGTTCCTGTTACATTAACAAAAGTTGTTCCGCCGTTTGTGGTTCTGAAAATTTTGGCTCTTGAGCTTACCGGAGCTGTTGCGACAAACAAAACGTTCGGGTCAGTGAATGAAATTGCCATTGATAAGGAAGGATTACTTCCATCTGGGGCAACACCACCATTAGTCGCAGTCAAACTTGATGTTCCGCCGTTTGTTGATTTATAAATTATGTTTCTTCCGGCATACATGACATTTGAGTTGCTTGGAGCAAGTATATAAGGCGCAAGAAATCCTGTTGAATTTCCGCTACCGGGAATGCTGACTCCATTGAAAGACTGCCCTTTATTTGTGGAACGAAGCACATTCAGATTTTGTGAAGCCCCATAAACAATATTGTTATTCTGAAAGTTAACTGCGGTCATTGTTCCATCACCGCCAATGCATCTTATCCATGCAAGTTGTCCGTCATAAATTGCGGTTGCATTATCCTGCATTCCGCCCATGCTGAATAAGGAATCCATATTTGCTGAAGAAAAGCCATTATAAAACTGAGTTGTCTGGTAGCTTCCGTTGCATCCTTCAAAAGTTTCTCCTCCATCAGTTGATCTGAACACGCCGCCGTCATTGCCAAAATAAATTATATTCGGATTTGAAGGATGATACTCAATGCAGTGATGATCGGCATGTGAATACTGAGGAGGTCCTTCCGGTCCGCCGATTGGAGTTCTTCCGAAGTCCCATGAAGCCCAATCGGAGCGAATCTGAATCGTGCTTCCGCCATTTGTTGATTTATAAATATCTATTCCCGCGGCAAGAACTAAGTTTTGGTCAGTAGGATGAACTCCTACAAAATGCGAATACCATCCCTGATATGTTGCATAATCACCGGTGTTAACTATTGTCCATGTATCACCACGGTTTGTGGTTTTACAAAGCCAGGTTCCTGCACCTGTTGCTGAGCCATTTCCAATACTAACGTAAATTATTGCAGGGTTAGCTTTAAAAATTGAAAAAATAGCTTTTCCTCCCCATGTTGTCGGCAGACCGCTCGTCATTTTCTGAAACGAGCCTCCTGCATTTGTTGAACGGTATAAACCAACTCCGGGACTGTTCAAATTTCCGCATGCAAGATAAACATAATTTGTATCGCTATGATTTATTACTATGTCAGTTACCATCTTTGTAGTATCTATTAAAGTCCAGTTAGTTCCTCCGTTATAAGTTCTGTATGTACCTTCGCTCGTTCCTGCATAAACTGTATTTGGACGAAGGGGATTGATTCTGACAACCTGCACACCTCTTCGCTGGTTATAACTCCAGTCTAAAGATTTAGTCCAAGTTACACCATTATTTGTAGTTTTCAAAATTCCGATGCCATAGCTTCCCCGCGTTGTCCTTATAGTTAGTCCGCCGATTGAGTTTTGGTATCCATAAACCTCACCTGTTCCTATATACATTGTATTTGTATCTGAAGAATGCATTGCAATTGCGCCGACACCCAAAACAGGATGCCCGGTTGCTATTCTTTTCCATGCAACAACACCAACACCGCCGGTATATGATACCCACAAACCACCGCTTGCAGAACCGGCATAAATTGTGTTTGGACGAAGAGGATTGATTGCAAGTGCAAGCGTTCTTCCACCGATATTATGAGGACCGATTTCTCTCCAGTCATCAAGCCCGGTATTATCTAAGTCGGCGTTCATTATTTTGGAATATTCAAAGGCATCATAATATCCCTGTTCAGGTATTAACTTGTCAGGATATGCCCGCTGCATAGCCCATATATCGAGCGCTTGAAGCGCACCGGACTGCTTAATTTTTATGTTGCTCTTATTTGTTGAAACTGTAATTAATGCTGCAATTAATAAAATGGGGAAAACCAGGAAAATTAATTTCTTCATTTGTTAGGTTATATTGTGCTATAATTTATATCATAAAAAGATTTTTTAATACACCAATTTCAATAGAAAAAAACTTATTTATTGATTCTCAAAGTAATGTTTTTTAACCGTTGAAATTACTACCTTAAAGTTAATCCGACCTTTTTTTTATTAAATTAAACAAACAACAGTATGAAAACTATTATTATCCTAATTTTATTTTTTGGTTTTTTTTCTTTCGCCAATGCACAGGAAGATAAAATTTATCCTAACACAAAAGAATTTCAACAGTCAATAACTCCGGATATGGCTATTGAAATGCTTAAATATGGCAATCAGCTTTTTATAAATAATCTTAGTTCGAACCGCGAATATCACACTGCCGTTCAAGAAACTTCGCAAGGCCAATATCCCTGGGCTGTAGTTCACAGATGTATGGACTCCCGTGTTGCTCCTGAAATACTTTTTGATTTGAATATTGGTGATATTTTTACAACAGGTATTGCAGGAAACATATTGGATGTGGACGTAATCGGGAGTATGGAATATGGATGCGCAGTTGTTGGAACTAAACTGATTGTGGTAATGGGACACACTGAATGCGGAGCGGTAAAAGGAGCAATTGATAATGTCGTATTGGGAAACATAACCAATGTCGTTCAAAAAATTGACCCGGCTGTTAATACCGTTAAAGCGGTGACAAAAACCGGTGATTTAACCTCGAAAAATAAAAAGTTTGTAGATGACGTAGCAGTTCAAAACGTAAAAGACGTGATTCAAAGCATAAAAAACGGTAGCCAGATACTTACCGATTTAGAAGCAAGCGGACAAATAAAAATTGTCGGAGCAATGTATGACGTTCATACAGGTGAGGTAAAATTCTTAGATAATTAATTTATAAACTAACTGAAACTACTGTAAATGTTTTATCCAAAGACAAAAGAATTCCAAAAATCATTAACTCCTGATAAAGTGATTGAGATGCTGAAAGAAGGCAATCAAAGATTCATAACCAAAACAAATTCCGGACGCGAATATCATAATGAGATTATCGCGACTGCTCAAAATCCGGCTCCATGGGCAATAATCCACAGGTGCATGGATTCGCGTGTTTTGCCGGAAGTTATCTTTGATATAGGCGTCGGCGAAGTGTTTGTTACAGGCGTTGCCGGCAATATTATCAATGATGACATAACCGGAAGCATGGAATTTGCCTGCGAGGTTACGGGAGTAAAATTAATTTTAATATTGGGACATACAAAATGCATAGCTGTTGAATCTGCCATGAACAAGGTGGAGATGGGGAAAGTAACCGGGATCCTTGAAAAAATTTCCCCGGCGGTTGATGCTTCGAAAAATAAAAATGATTTAACAAGCATTACAGAGCTTAACATAAAAAACAGCATTGAGCATCTGAGAAACTCCAGCAGAATAATTTCAGATTTAGAAAAAGCCGGTGAAATAAAAATTGCAGGAGCAATGTATAATGTGGAATCCGGTATAGTAACATTCATCGATTAATAACTTACTTCAATTAAAACTTTAGTAATCATAAGACACGCAAAATCAAGCTGGGATAATTCCCAGCTTGATGATTACGAACGTCCTTTAAACAAGCGCGGTTTGAAGTCCGCGCCTGTTATGGCAAAAGTTCTTTCAAAACTTATTTCCAAACCGGACTTAATAATTTCAAGCTATGCTAAAAGAGCTTTAACTACTGCTGAATTTTTTGCTGAAGAATTTAACTACAGCAAGGATGAAATTCAGATTGAAGAACAGCTTTATATGTGCTCACCTCAGACGATTCTTGATTTATTAAAAAGCTTGAATAATAATTTAAACACGGTTCTTTTATTCGGGCATAATCCGGAGCTAACTTCGTTCTGCAATAAAATTAATAACCATTCCATAGATAACATGCCAACTTGCGCAATGTATGGAATTAAATTCGAGACAAACAGTTGGAACGAAATTGATTTTGGAAAAGGAAAATTTGGATTTTTCGAGTACCCTAAAAAACATTTATAATAAATAATTGTGAGTAAGAAACGATACATATCAAAAACCGAAGGCAAGTTTATTTTTTTCACAGAGATTTTGTTTCACATTAAGGACGAGAACACTTCCTTAGAGAAAAAATTGAAGTTTATAAAAATGTTTTCGGAAGAATTTGATGAATTTGTATTTGATAGAACATCAGGCAATAATAAATTAAAAAATTTCAGAAAACTTTATAAAAAATTAACAAAATTAGATGAAGAATTTTTAAGTATTTATAACGATGTTATTGTTCCTAATTTCAAAAAGCAGAATATTTTTGTTGAAGGTTTAAATCCGCTAAGTGAAAATCAACTCAAGCTAAGTAATGAATTTTTTGATAAAAATATTAAATCTGCCTTAATGCCATTTGCTATAAATGAAGACAGCATTCAATCCTTTTTCAAAGACGGTCAGAAATATTTTGTATTAAAAATTGAAAATACTAATGAAAATTCAATTAGTAATTATGAAAATCCGGAATCAGAGATTATAAATGAGGCAATTGAGAAAGATGAAAAAGTAAAGTATGATTATGTTTTGATAGAAATCCCTTCTTCTATTCCAAAATTTATTAATTTGTCTATTGAAGCTACAGAAATTATATCTACCGATGAAATAATTGAATCAAACATTCAAAAAATTCTGCCTGATAGAAAAATAAATGAAATTTATTCATTTACTTTGCGTTTAAATAGTGAAATCAATAACGAATGGATATTATTCTCCGGTAATAATAAACTGCCAAAAGAAATCCGTAAATTGTTCACAATAAAAAAGAGTAATGTATTTCCAGAGTTGTTTTATCCGAAAGTGATCGAGTTAATTTCGTTTTTAGGGAATAGATTTTCTTCACCGGAAGATGAAGTTAAAGCTTTAACTCATAATACATTGCTTGAATCTTCAAATATTTTTAAGACAGTATCCAAACATGATATTCTTTTTTATTTTCCATATCATTCAAATGAGAATATTATAAATCTATTTAAACAAATTTCAAACGACCCGTTTGTTACTGAAATTAAATTGACTCAATCACCGCTTACTCAAAATCCAAATATAATCGTTTCGTTAATAAATGCCGTAAAGAAAGGGAAACGTGTAATTATTTTTGCAGATGATGGTAGTGATGGAGATTTTTTGAATGATTTCAGAGAATCCGGAATAACCATAATTATAAACGCATCGGATTTAAAAATTGATACCGAAGCTGTTCTGATAAAACGACGCGAGAACGAGGGTGAAAAAAATTATATATATTTTTCAACAAAAAATTTCTCAGAAAAAAATAATTACGCAACTGATATGGGGTTACTAACTTCTGATGAAGTTCTTTCAATCGATTTAAATTATTTTTTCAATTTTCTTGAGCTTGGAACAAAAGGATTTGAATTTGATGAGCTGTTAGTTTCAAAGTTAAATATAAAAAAACGTTTATCAAGCTTAATTGAAAACGAAATCATGAATGCCGAGAATGGAAAAGATGCTTTTATCATGTTGAAATTGAACAAGTTAGAGGATAAAAAATTAATCGGTTTGATTTCAGATGCAAGCGCAGCAGGCGTTAAAATAAAATTACTGATTTCCGAAAGCTGTTTATTGGAAAACGAACACTGGTTAAATCAAAATATTCAGATTAAATATTTAATTAATACTGTCCATGAGCATTCAAGGATTTTTGTTTTTTACAATGACGGAGAACCGGTAATTTATATTTCTTCTATTGATTGGACTAAAGAAGATTTATCGGGAAAAAACGGATTGGCTTTTCCTGTGAAGCAAACAAACTTGAGAACGGCTCTTGTTGAAATTATTAATCTTTACAGCAAAAGCACTCAAACGGCAGTTTTTAATTATTTGAAAACTTTAGAAAGCTAACCTTTTTTATTTGAAAATTGCTGAGCTTTAAAATCCGAAAATAAATGTTTTACTTTGTTTCTTTGGTATTTCCCTGTTGATGTTACGGGAATGGATTCTGAAAACACAACTACTTTCGGAGCTTTATAATAAGGAAGTTTTGAATGGCATTCAGACATGATTTTATTTTTTATATCGGTGTCATTCATGTTCTTGAACTCTTCTTTTAACAACACAAGCGCACCGACTTCTTCACCGTACCAGTCATTTTCAAACCCCACTGCAATTCCTGACTGAACGCAATCTATCGATGAAAGCACTTCGTCGATTTCAAGCGGTGAAATATTCACTCCACCTCTTATGATAAGCTCCTTGATTCTACCCGTTATGAAAAAATATTTCTCTCCAAGGTCATCATATTTATAAAATCCCTCATCACCGCTTCTGAACCATTCGAATTCAAAAGTTTTTCTATTAACTTCATCGTTATCGAAATAATATTTCATAACATTATGTCCGCGGATTACGATTTCACCTTTTTCATTTTCTCCAAGCGAATTTCCCTTGTCATCCTGGATATCCATTTCATTGCAATCGATTGCCAGACCAATTGACGGAAAACCAAAATCATTCTGCCACTTCAAATGCTGGTCTTGTTCAAGATTTGCGGGAATAAAACAGGAATAACAAGTCGTCTCAGATAAGCCATATCCGTGAACAATACGCAAACCAAATTTATCTTCAAATTTTTTTGCAAGCTCGCATGTCAATGGACCTGCTCCACAGATAATATGTGAGAAATTTTTTAAATCATATTTTTTTGAGTCTTCATCTGAGTTTAGCATAAAAGCCAGCAATGTCGGAACAACACTGACAACTTTTACTTTTTCATCTGCAATGCGTTTCAAGAATGTGTCGGTCTGAAATTTCTGATTCAAAATCAATCTTGCACCTGCATACATTGAGGTCATTATGGTTACAACAGTTCCATTAACATGATGAATCGGAAGCACACACATCATTGTGTCGTTTTTAGAAATTCCGTGCCATTCGGCAATGTACTTTGCATCAACCATCAAATTGTATTGCGTAAGCACCACGCCTTTGGGGTTACCTGTCGTTCCTGATGTATAAACAATCATTGATTCGGTTTCTTTATCGAATTTATAATCAAGCTCAAGTGTTTTTGAAAATTTAGAATAATCAAAAAGGTTAAAACAAACCGTATCAAACTTTGAATGGTCAAGCAATGAAAGTTTCGGTAAATATTCATCGCGTGTAAATACAATTTTCGTGTTTGAGTTGTCAAAAATATATTGAACACGTTCGGACTCTTCACTTACATTTACAGGAACGATAACTGCGCCTATGCTACAGCACGCAAAATATAAAATAACCGTATCGGAATGATTGTGCGAAAAAGTTGCAATTCTGTCTTCTCTGCCAATTCCATTTTCCAGCAAATAATTTGCAATCTGAAATGCTCTTGAAATAAATTCTCCATAAGTGAATGAAGTTTTGTTTCCTTTGTCATCATAAAAAACAAGATGTTCATCGCTTGCTTGTTCTGTTAAACGCTCTTTTAAAAGCTGGCATATATTTTCATATTGAACCAGATAATCAGTCGCGGCGTATTCGCGCGTTCGATCTCGATTTATAAAATAATGTGCTTTTAAAATATCCAGCTTTGTCTTATCATCCATTGTTGTTCAGAAAATAAACTTAAAGTTTAGATTAAATTAGTTAATTTTGTAAAAATACAAATACATTTTAAAAATAGACAGACAGGAATGTCTGTCTTACTAAAATTAATGTTAATGAATAATTCTACCCGGTTAATTTTATTACTCATCGTATTTATTCTTCCCTCGGCGTTTTTTTCCTGCGGACAAAAAACCGATGACGGGAAAAAGATTTTTAATATGAATCTGCATCTCGGAATCGAAACGCTGGAACCTGTGCAATCGAATTCAAATCAATCAATTTTTGCACTGTCACTGATGATGGAAGGTCTTGTGCAATTTGACAGGAACAACCACATTGCTCCTTGCATCGCAAAAAGCTGGACAATTTCAGAAGACGGACTGACTTATACGT
This sequence comes from Ignavibacteria bacterium, assembly GCA_036262055.1. Taxonomy (NCBI): domain Bacteria; kingdom Pseudomonadati; phylum Ignavibacteriota; class Ignavibacteria; species Ignavibacteria bacterium. Next base: position 106,147 of record DATAJP010000003.1, on the reverse strand, counting down.
TTATATTAAGAGACGATGTTAATTTTCAGGATAATGAATGCTTCACTGCAAGCGCAGGTGAAGGAAGAAAAGTCATTGCGCAGGATTTTAAATACTGCCTCGAACGAGTTAATAATCCGAAAAATAAATCTCGAGGAATATGGGTATTCAGGGACAAGATAAAAGGCGCGGCTGAATATGTTGACTACCAATCAGGAAAGACCCAATCTCCCGTGCCTGTGAATGAAATTACGGGCATCAAAGCCATTAACGATTCCACACTTTCAATTGAACTTGTATCTCCTTTTGCGCCATTCTTAAGTTTGCTCACAATGTCCTATGCTTATGTTTATCCAAAAGAAGCAGTTGAATTTTATGGCGAAAGATTCGGGCAGCATCCTGTGGGAACAGGCGCATTTACTTTTGTGAGCTGGGAAATCGATAAAGAATTGAACGTCGAAAGAAATACAAATTACTGGGAAACCGACAGAACAGGAAAAATGCTTCCTTATCTTGACGGCGTGAAAATTACTTTCACACAGTCATCCGAAACTGAGTTTCTGGATTTTGTGAACGGTAAATATGATTATCACGAACCTTCAAGTGAAACTTATGACCAGCTTACTGATGACACGGGAAATCTTCTTGACCCGAAAAGCAGAAATTTTATAATGATAAAACAACCGTGGCTTCAGACTGTTTTTCTCGGAATGATGATAGACCCGAATTTGCCCGGAGGGAAAATGGGGCCCTTTGCAAACAATAAAAAACTTCGTCAGGCAATGAACTATGCGGTTGATAAAGAAAAAATCATAAGATTTGTTTTGAAGAACCGCGGGTATCATGCAATTCATGGAGCGATTCCGCGCGGAATGCCTGGATATGATACTTCTCTTGTGGCATATAAATACGACAAGCAAAAAGCATCTCAGCTTTTGAGTGAAGCAGGTTATCCAAATGGCAAAGGGCTTGATTTAACTTTGGTAACAGGCAATGATGAAATTCAAAAATCAATTGCTATTGCGATTCAGGAACAGTTGAAAGATGTCGGTGTGGAGATAAAGCTCGAGCAGATGCTTCAGGCATCGTTACTTTCAGACCAGGAACAGGGCAAGTTTCCTTTCTGGCGTGCAAGCTGGGGCGCGGATTATTACGACCCGGAGAACTTCATGGCGTTGTTTTATACTAAAAATATAACACCTAACGGTCCGAACCGTGTCGGCTACAGCAACCCTGTTACAGATGAGCTATATGAAAGAGCTTTGAAACTGACTGATATGAATGAGCGAATTAAAATTTATAACGAAATGCAGAAAATAATCGTGGAAGATGCCCCATGGCTGTTTTTATATTACAACGAACAGGTTTATCTTTTGCAAAAAGACATTGAGGGTTTTTATGTAAGCGGTTTGAACATTATGAATTTGAAATATACTGTGAAGAAGTGATCTTATTTTAAAGTAAATTTTTCGGAATCTTGACGTGTATCGAATAATGCCAAAATAATTATTTGATTTTTATTAATTCGGTAGAAAATTTTTGTGTAAGGTAAAATAAGCAATGACCTTATATCAGAATTTTTATCTATCGATTTTCCAATTTTAGGAAATACTTTTAATAATTCCAAAGATTTATTTAAACTCTCAATGAACTTTTGGAGTATTTTATCATTCCAGCTTTCTAATATAAAGTCGCAAATATAGGTGAGAGTATATTCGGATCGTTTAGTCCATTTTATTTCCAAAGTATTTCTTTAACCGTTCTTTGACCGTTTCATCTCCAATTAAATTTTCCTCTGAAAAACTTTCTTCATAAGAATTAAGAACATATTTTTTCTGACTTACCGAAAGGGTATCCCATAAATCGACTTCTTTTGAGGTCTTAAAAGCCCAATAAAATTGTTCTAACGATTCCTTATCATTGGAGTCATCAATAATTTCTTTAAATTTTGATTTTAATTCTGTGATGCTCATAAGTTAAATTTAAGAATGCACATATAGTTTTTCAATACTATTTATATAGTATCACTTTACCAACACCATTCTTCTCGTTTCTATAAACTCTCCTGTTGTAAGTGTGTAAAAATATATTCCGCTTGATAAATTTGAGGCGTTGAATGATGTTTGATACTCTCCAGCTTGCAAATTTTCATTTACGAGAGCTGCAATTTCTTTTCCGTTTATATCATAAACTTTCAGATTTACAAATCCAGATTTTGGAATGCTGAATTTAATGTTCGTCGCGGGATTAAATGGATTTGGATAGTTTTGTTTGAGCTCAAATTTATCAGGAATGGCATTTCCTATTTGTTTAATAATCGTCAGTGAAGTATCACCATATAAAATACCATTTACAATGCAGCCCGTTAAATATCCATAATAGCACGGACCTGCCTCACCTGAACAATATTTTGTTATGCCGAAATCTTTTGAGTAAGTTACCTTTTCAAATATAAGTCCGTCATGCTGAAATTCTTTATATTCCTTAGAAAGACCAAAAACTTCATTACTACCATTTGCAATACATTCTTTATGAACAAATACTCCAAAAGGACAATTTACTTTGTCATTAATGGATGAAGCTAAACTATCAATTATCCCCTCGTTTTGATACCCTGAACAATTGGTTCCTTGTCTGAAAACCAAAAAATTACTTGTTAAACTATCGTATCTAATCCAGTCGTAAACATAATTAAGAAAAAAATATTTTTTTCCGTTTATTACAGAATCTCTGGTTATAGTTTTTTTAAATTTATATGAAGGCCACGGAGACATATCAACATAATATGTCCACGTATTTCCAACGGCTAACGGGAAATATCTTGCAGAAGCAGTATCAAGAGAAAAAGATTCGGAAGAAGTAAGTAAAAGAATTAAAATAAAAACGGTTTTGGCGGAGGTTTTCATATATTTAATTTTTATAAAACTTCCTGATTTTATATTGAAAAGTCAATCCCTTGGTATTGGGATTCCCGCCTGGGCGGGAATGACTTCAACACTCCTCGTCGCTTCGCAATACCCCTCCAAAAGGAGAGTTACTCCATACTTTTTCCGAATTTTACGATGTCGAAGCTGTATTTTGAGCGAAGCTGGTCAAGTTTTGAGAAGAGTTTTTTTTCGCGTTCGATATCGATGAATAAATCTTCCTGAACATAATCACGTTCTTCGATTAACTCTGAAAATTTTATTCCAAGCAGACGGATTTTTCTTGCCGATGCCATTGCCATTTCAAGCAGTCTCATTGCATCTTCATAAAAATCATTCTCGAGGTTTGAGTAAACAGGACGGGTATAGCTTTTCTGGTTAACCTTGAAATCAGTATATTTAATCTTAACCGTTACTGTTTTAGCAAGAGTTTTTTCTTTGCGAAGCAGAAAACATGCACGCTCCATCAAGATGTTTAATTCTTTTCGCAAAAAAGTTAAATCATTCGTGTCGAAATCGAATGTAGTCTCTTTTGAAAGTGATTTTCTGTCATCATCATCAACATGCACTTCGCGGTGGTCAACACCGTTAGCAATGTTAATCAAAAAAGCTGCATAATCTCCTATTTCGTTTTCAAAAAACTCCCTGTCGTATTTTAAAACATCACCTATTTTTTTAATGTCATATTTATGAAGCTTAGCAAGCATTGCTTTTCCGACGCCGGGGATTCTTTCGACGGGAAGATTTGCAAGAAATTGTTTTTCCATTCCGGGTTCGATGTAAGTTACTCCGTTCGGTTTATTTACTTTCGATGCAATTTTTGAGAAAACTTTGCCCGAAGAAATTCCGATTGAGCAGGTTATATCGAGAGTATCTTTAATTTCATCTTTAATTTTATCAGCAAGAGCAACGGGGTCGTTGTTGTGCGAGTGCAAAACATTCGTTACATCAAGATATGCTTCATCGATGCTGATTGGCTGAATCATCGGAGTAAATTTATAAAAAATCTCCCGAACTTTTTTTGAATAAGTTGAATACAATCCACGTGTTCCACGGATAAAATTTGCATCAGGCACAAGCTGAATTGCCTTAGTAATCGCCATTGCAGTTTTCACACCACGCTGTCGGGCAAGATAGTTAGGACAAGCAACGATGCTTCTGACATCCTGCTTTGTTCCGCCGACAATAAGTGGCTTATCACGCAAAGACGGATTTATTGCCTCTTCACACGAAGCAAAAAAAGCATCCATATCGATATGAAAAATTACGCGGTTCAATTCTAGTTTGTCATCCTGAACGCAGTGAAGGATCCCCTGACAAAAAGAATGGGACTCTTCGCTTCGCTCAGAGTGACACTTTGGTTTGTGTGTTTATAATTGAATAAAAAATATTGTTTTTTATTCATATTATAAACGCATTCGTTTAGTCATCTTAATCTTAAAAAAAACCGAATTTGAACCAAGAATTCGATTTTTCCAAAATACTTCTGCACTTAGGGCTTAATGCGATTATCATTTTCGCCCATATTAAAATAAGCAAGATTACCTATTTTAAAACGCTTCATAGAAAATTCTGGCTTTCATTCTTTAGCGGTATATCGGTCGCATACGTTTTTGTTCATATTTTTCCGGAACTCGGAAAAGCGCAAGAGTATATTTATAATATGCAGTACAGTTTCATTCATCTGCTTGATTATCACGCTTATTTAATTTCACTTTCGGGATTTTTGCTGTTTTATGGAATGGAATATTACGCGAGAAAATCATACCGTGATAACATCAGAGAAAAAAAATCCGCCACTGTTGAAGATCACATATTCTGGGTGCATTCCCTGATAAATGTTTCTTTCAACTTTATGATAAGCTATCTGATTTTTGATGACGAGTTTCCTTCTTCATTGGGCTTAATTTTATTTTTTATCGCAATGCTTACCCACCTGATGATTATGGATTATGATTCTTATGATTACAACAAAGAATTATACCAAAGATACGGCAGATGGATTTATATATGCGCGAATTTAGCAGGATTATTTACTGCAGTAATTTTCGATGTTAGTGAATCTGTATTTTTAATTTTGTTTGCATTCCTGGGAGGCGGAATGATTCTGAATGTCATTAAAGAGGAATTGCCCGAAGATAAAAAAAGCAACTATGCAGGTTTTTTGATTGGTGCGTTGGTTTATTCCGCGGTTTTGATATTTATATAACACACCCCGTCGCTTCGCGACACCCCTCTCAAGAGGGGGTTTTTTATAATCTAATACCCTATTGCTTTTCCGTAGCCGCGGCGGTCAGAGTGTCCTGACATTTGTCCCTGCTCATTGAAAATTATCGCATCAATGCTTCCGTAATTTCTGAAATCATTTATTTTATATCCGCGTGCTTCAAGTTTTTTTCTTTCTTCATTTGTAAGTACACCGTTTTCAACCTGAATTTCATCGGGATACCACTGATGATGAAAACGCGGCTTATCAATCGCATCTTGCAGCGACATTCCAAAATCAATCACGTTGACGATATTAGTAAGAACCGATGTAATAATCCTTCCGCCGCCGGGCGAACCGGTTATCATAAACGGTTTTCCGTCTTTCAGAATAATCGTCGGTGTCATTGAACTAAGCATACGTTTGTTGGGCTCGATTGCATTAGCGTCGCTTCCAAGCAAGCCGTACATATTAGGAACTCCGGGCTTAGATACAAAGTCATCCATTTCATTATTCAGGAAAAACCCCGCGCCTTCGATGACAAGCTTGCTTCCGAAGTTATCATTTATTGTTGTCGTTACAGACACACAATTTCCCCATTGATCTGCAACCGAGTAGTGAGTCGTATTTTCTTTTTCTATTATTTTAATCTCGCCGTGCGAAACATTTACACTTTGTGAAGCATTCGTATTATCAAAATCTTTAAATCTTTCTTTTGCATAATCTTTTGAAATTAGTATCCTCATAGGCACGGGATAAAAATCCATATCCCCCATGTGTTTGCTTCTGTCTGCATAAACTCTGCGCATGGCTTCGGTCATTAAAGCAATTGATTCCGTATTACCATAACCCATACTTTTTAAATCATAATTTTCAAGAATGTTGAGAAGATATATCAAGCTCATTCCCCCGCTGCTCGGCGGTGCCATAGAAATAATTTCATAACCGCGATATGTTCCGGTGAGGACATTACGCTCGACGGCTTGGTAATTAATCAAATCCTGATGCGTTATGATGCCTTTTTCTTTTTTCATTTCGTTCACGATGCAGTCTGCAACGGAACCTTTATAAAAACCATCATTTCCCTGTTCTGAAATCAATCGTAAAGTATTTGCTAAATCTTTTTGAACCAGCAAATCACCTTCTTTAAACTTTCCGCCAAAAATTTTCATCGTTGATGGAAAAGTCCTGAACTCATTTTGATATTCATTTAATAAATCCGCGAATCTTTTGCTTATATGAAAACCGTTTTCTGCAAGTTCGATTGCATATTTCATAACATTCTGACGACCCATTGTGCCGTATTTTTCAAGAGCCATCAGCATTCCTGCAACAGAGCCGGGTACTCCTCCTGCAAGATGCCCTTTTGTACTGAGACCATTCACGATATTACCATTTGCATCGAGATACATATCGCGAAACGCATTTGCAGGAGCCTTCTCCCTGTAATCAATTGAGGTGTTATTCGCCGCGGCATTAGTTGGAGCCAAATGTATAACCATAAATCCCCCGCCGCCTATATTGCCTGCCTGCGGGTAAACTACTGCAAGAGCAAAACCGACACCGACGGCAGCATCAACTGCATTGCCCCCATTTTTGAGAATGTCTATTCCAACTTGTGAAGCAAGCTCATCAGCAGAACTGACGACGCCGTTTGAATACCAATCCTGCGCGGGAACATTAGTTTTGCAAGAAAGAAAAAAGACAATGATAAAAAAAGAAATTCTCTTGAATATATTTGATTGCCGGAATATCAATTTAAAATCATTTTAGACTGGATTCCAGCTTTCGCTGGAATGACAATTTTTATCTTATTATATAAACTTCATGAACCTTATAACTTTTAACTTTACAAACTAATTATGTATTCCAATCTCTATTGTATCTGAAATCGATGTTCATTGTGCGGTTGGAAACTTTTGCAATAACAGGAGGAACGCGCTTGAACTGATTTCTGATCACCATTTTATTTACTTTCTTAATAAATGCATTATCGAATCCAAGTTTTTTTATTTCCTCTTCGGATTTTCGTTCATCAACTTTCAGAAATAAATATTTATCAACTTTATCATAAGAAAAACCAAACTCACCCTCATCAGTTTGTCCTTCCCATAAGTCTGCTGAAGGTTTTTTATCAATAATCGGCTGAGGGATATGAAGATACTTTGCCAAATCAAACAGTTGTGTTTTATATAAATCACCAAGCGGGTTAATTGCATGTGCAGAATCACCCCAATGAGTCGAATAACCGAGCAAAATTTCTGTTTTATTGCTTGTTCCGATAACAAGTGCGTTTTCTTTTGCGGACATGTCATATAAAACAATCATTCGTGAGCGCGCCATTATGTTGCCTTTGCGTATGTTGGATATATCCGAGTCCTTAATAGTATTCAGATACCCGTCGACCATTCCTGTAATTTCGATTGTACGATGCGGAACATTCAAGTCTTTCACACAAAGCATTGCGTCATCTAAACTAGATTGACTGCTTGTTTTATAAGGCATTAATACTGCAAGAACATTTTCCGCGCCAAGGGCTTTTACGCTGAGATATAAAGATATGGCTGAATCAAGACCACCTGATAAACCGATGACTCCTTTTTTAAATCCCGTGCGGTGAACCTCATCTTTAATGAAATTTACCAATAATTTTTCAAGAATTTCGTTGTTGTATTTCATAAAATTAAAACAACATTTCCATAAGTTTTTCTTTTGAAATTTCAAAAAATATAGAAATATCTTTCAAAATATTATTTAGTGTGCCTAATTTGATTGGATTATGGTTCGGGATTGTTATGTTGTGAATTTTAGAATCTTTTTCATATCTCAGGGTAATGTGGCTCCCCTTTTGGCGTTCAATAGAATACCCGATATGTTCCAGACTTTTTATTAATTCCTTTGCCGAAACGTCGCGGGGAATTTTCATATTGCCAGGAATTCCTCTTTTACATAATGGAGTCTTATAATTTTAGGTGCATCTTGTTTTTCAAAATGACAATTTATAGCGTCTTTAATATTTTTTTTAAGCTCGTCTAAATTATCGCCTTCTGTAAAAATAGAATGACCTAAAGCTTTTGCAGTATATCCTTGTTCAGGATCGTCTTCAATTAAAAAGATTATTTCGTTCATAAATAAATATAGAATTTAAAAAAGTAAAATAATATTAAATTCGTACAAATAAAAAAGCCGACTATGAGCCGGCTTTTTAAATCAAAATGGAAATCAGTATTTACTTATTTTGAAACCTGATATACTATTTTTCTTATAGTATCGAATTGTAAATAAGGGAATAATTCCTGAATTTTATCTATTGCTTCACCTGCGCTCATTTCTCTTCTCATGTCTTTGTACATTTGTCTGATTTTATAATCTCTGATTGCCTTTTCATCAAGTAATTTATATTTCTTTAAAGTATTAAATACATCATCATCTATTAATTCTGACAACGGATTTTCGCTCTTTGATTTTGATTTCGTTGTTGGCTTCAAGTTTTACCTCTCCTTTTAGTTTATTATCCATAATATTCCGTTAATTTGCAGGGTTATTATGGACAGTTTGTTCCTTGTATAGAAAACTCTATATACAAAAATAACTCAAAAACAATACAAAAGTCAAGCGGTTATAATACTTAGGGGCTTAGGTTAAAGTAATTCTATAACTCCTTAACTTCGTTATTTTAAACGAAGTTAAGTAACTTTTAGTTTCCTAAATTTTTTATTTTAATAAAACTATTTATTAAAAATTGATTGGTTTTTATATTGAAATTGCAATATTCTGAATTTATTTTGGTATTCCAATTAATTTTGATGAAATTAACTTCCGTAAAATTATTATTTTATTTCCTTTTCTCCCCCATTTTATTGTTTGCACAAAATTCAGAATACGTTAATACAGAAGCATTCCTGAATAAGGCAGTCTATTCAACCAATGACACCGTTTCAATGGCTCTGAAGATGGTTATAAAGGAAAAATACCATATAAATTCTTATCAAGTCGCCGACCCGACTCTTATTAAAACCGCAATTTCCTCCGGCTCAAATGAATTTAAATTAATCGGGACTTACTTTCCGCCTGATAAAGAATATAAGTTTGAATTCAGTGATAATAAAATTAAGGTTTATGAAGGCACAGTTTATATTGGTTTAAAATTTACAGGTTCGGATTTAAAACCGGGAAGTTACGAGATTCCGATAAAAATAAATTATCAGGCATGTGATGATAAGCAATGTTATGCCCCCAAGACAATTAATTTTAATGTTCCTGTTAAGATTGAAGCAACTTCATCAGCAACTTTATCGAATGCTGATGTTTTCAAAAATGTAGATTTTACAAAGCCAACAGTTGCATCAGGCAATACTAACCAAACTCAACAGACACAGTTAACTGAAAATGAAAGAACGGGCAATGCTCCTGCAGAAGAAGATCAGATTTCCGATTTAATTGAAGAACAGGGAATGTTTGTTGCATTATTTTTTATTTTCGGATTCGGGCTTTTATTAAATCTAACACCTTGTGTTTATCCATTAATACCTGTAACAATCAGTTATTTCGGAGCTCAATCAAGCGGAAGCAAGGCGCAGAGTATTTTAATGGGTTTATTCTATGCTTTGGGAATGTCCATCACATATACCGCACTCGGAGTTTTTGCAGCTCTGACAGGTGGATTGCTTGGAACGGCTTTACAGAGTCCGATTGTGATTATAGGTATCGCAGTAGTATTTATTGCACTTGGAACAAGTATGTTTGGATTATTTGAAATTCGTGTTCCTCAAAAATTAGCCCTTGCAGGAAATAAGAACCGTTCCGGATTATTCGGTTCGTTAATTATGGGTTTATTGGTCGGATTTATAGCTGCTCCGTGTATAGGACCAATAGTATTAAGTCTACTTTTATATGTAGGAAAAACGGGAAGCCCTTTCATAGGATTTTTACTTTTCTTTGTACTATCAATGGGACTCGGATTTCCATATATTTTTCTCGCTGCATTCTCCAGTGCTCTTAATAAATTACCTCGTTCAGGTGAGTGGATGATTGGAGTAAAAATTATCTTTGGTTTAATTTTATTCGGAATGGCAATTAATACAATGTCTCCTATTATACCAAAAGATATTTATGCTTGGTTATATCCGGGTTATATTATCGCAGCAGGAGCTTATTTAATCTTAATCGACAGAAATGGTTTATCATCAAAAGTATATACAAATATTAAATATATCATTGCAATTGTTGCTATAATTTGGGGAACCTGGCAATTGAAACCTGCCGGTGCAACAGAGCATTTAAATTGGCAGGTTCTGAATTCATATTCTGCGATTGAAAGTTCCATCCAAACTGAACAGAAACCTGTTATGATTGATTTTTATGCGGATTGGTGTGCGCAATGTAAAGAACTTGATGAATATACTTATACTGATAAAGAGGTTATTGACTTGTCTAATTCTTTTAATAATATTAAAATTGATTTAACTACAGAGAACCCCGAGATTACCGAAAAGTTTGGGATTAAAGGTTTACCGGTAGTAATTTTTATGAATTCAAAAGGAGAAGAGCTTAGAGACCTCAGAATTACAGGATTTTTAAAACCGGAGGAGTTCATTAAGAAAATGAATTCAGCTCTGGAAAGGAACAAATAATTAATGAAATTTATTTCTTATGTTTTAGCATCGCTCATTCTTCTTTTGAATAGCGCATCCGCTCAAAATTCTGCCGATAAAAAAGCAGAATTAACTTACAAGTTTTTAAATCAGAACCAAACTTCAAACCAAAATTTTCAGGATAACTTAACCGACCTTCAGGCAACTTCAGAAAAATCTTCCGGTCTTGCAATGATAATGTCTCTTGTGCTACCGGGTGCCGGTCATTTTTACATCGACAGAATGGATGTTGGAAAATATTTTGTGGCAGGTGAAGCTGCATCATGGATTGGCTTTGCAGGGTTCAATATTTTTGGGGATGCAATTAGAAGTGATTCCCGCACCTATGCTCATCAAATTGCAGGTGCAAATAAAAATATCACTGACGATGAATATTACACAAACATCGGATTTTATATGAACATTTACGATTATAATAATGATAAGCTTGCAAGAGGAGAATATGACCAGTTATATGATGTAAATAAATTTTATTGGTACTGGAACACTGCTGAAGAACAAGGAAATTTTGAAACTCAGAGAAAGAAAAGCGAACGTATGTATAACAAACGCGTAATTTTCACTACTGCAATGATTGTTAACCGCATAACAAGCGCTATCAGCGCATTGATTCTTGCAAATCAGCAAAATTCACTGCTGAAAAATACACAGTTAAAATCAGAGTTAATAAAAGGCGCAGATAACAGAATAGACGGACTTAGCTTAAACTTTATTAAAAACTTTTAAGCTTGCATAATTATAAGCTTGTTATTGAATATGACGGCACTGACTATTTTGGCTGGCAAAGACAAAAAAACACAAACAAGACAATACAGGAGATTCTCGAAAGTTCTTTAAAAAAGATTTTTAAAAAAGATGTAACTTTAACAGGTTCAGGACGCACAGATACAGGCGTTCATGCCTTAAATCAGGTTGCGAATTTTAAAATCGATGCGAAGCTAAATAATTTAGACAAGATTCTATATTCTCTTAACTCAGTGATTCCTCCTGACATTTCGGTGAAATCGCTTGAAGAAGCAAAGGAAAGTTTTCATTCACGGCATGATGCAAAGAAGAGAGAATATGAGTACAGAATCTCGACAAGAAAAAGAGGATTGCAAAGCAGATATTATCACAGATTGATTTATGACATTGATGTTAATAAAATAAACCAAGTTTTACCTGAGCTATTAGGATATAAAAGTTTTCGTTCTTTGTGCAGAAATGCTTCCGATAAATATGATTTCAAATGTGAGATATTCAAAGTTTCAATGAAAGAATACAAATCCCGTCAGGAAATCATATTTAATATTACAGGAAGCAGGTTTTTACACTCAATGGTGCGTGCAATTGCAGGCATATTAATTGATATAGGACGAAACAAAATCTCAATAAATGAATTTAAAAGAAAATTTAAAAAGGGAGAAAAAATAAGCACAACTTATCTACCGCCTAATGGCTTATTTCTGAAAAAAATATACTACTAAAAATGAAATCAGCAATTTTATTAATATTTATCTTCCTTTTTACAAACAATTCTTTCTCTCAAGAAACGGAAAACACTAATCCGCTTAAACCCATTGAAGTTTCACACAGGGTTATGGATGAAAGATCTTCTTTTCAACCCGGAATTGTTGCAATAGTAGATGATAACCAATTTACATTCAAAGTCGACAAAGCTATTTATGATGAACATAATTTCAAAAAACTACATATCCTGAATTGGAATGATGAAGACTTTGGAAATGAAGAAACAATCAATGAACATAAAGCTGAGTTTCTACATAATTCATTTCATAACAAAATTTTAAATACAGGAAAAGAAAAATCCCCCGTTCTCGGCGCAATCATGTCAGGTATAATTCCGGGTTCAGGTGAAATTTATGCGCAGAGCTATATAAAAGGCGCAATTTTTGCCGTTGCTGAAGTTGGATTATGGCTCTTAAAAATTAATTTTGACAAAAAAGGCGACGACCAGACGATAAAATTTCAAAATTATGCCGATGCCCATTGGGACATATATAAATATGCTGCATGGCTGAAAGCTGAAAATTTTCCCGGCGCTCAAAATATAAATGAAACAGAACCTGATAGAGAAATTTTAAGACAACAAGTAAATGAAGTAGAAAGAGTAAATTTTTCACATACACTTCCGGAGTTCGGCGCTCAGCAATATTATGAGGTAATTGGGAAGTATAACAGTTTTTTTGCAGGATGGAGTTTTATTCCAAGTAATTCAATAACACGGAATAACTGGTTTGACTATGAATCAGTTGACGTAGATAATTATATGAGTGAACGTCAGCAGGCAAATAATTATTATGACAACGCTTCTCTGGCTGTAACGGGTGTTATAATAAATCACTTATTGAGTGCTGCAGATGCTGCGTGGACAGTTTCGATGTTTAATAATGATATAAAAGTTAAGACAGGAATGGAGTTCAAAAGTCTTTACTCTAACAACCACAACAGAAGAATGCTCGTTCCGTTCGGTAATCTGAGCATTACGTTTTAATCACATCATATTTCAATTTTCTAAACTTATCAAACGTTTCATTAATTTTCTCTTCCGGAACGTTTGATAAGTTTTCAAACAATCCATATACCGTTCCGCCGGTTCCGCTTAATGAAGCAAATACCGCTCCTGCCTTTAACAATTCATCTTTTATCTTTTTTATTTCAGGATAGCGTTTGAAGACAATTTTTTCAAAATCATTCTCAAAATACTCATGGTTTTCAGGATAAAACTTTTGAACTTTTGAAAGAAGTGAATCGTGAATTTCTCCCATCTGATAATTAAGTTCCTCAAAAGCCCATTTTGTTGAAACGTGAATGCCGGGATTTATAAGGACTATTTGATATGGCAATTTAAAGTTTTCAAGAAGCTTTATTTTCTCTCCACGACCTTCAGCATAACAAGGCAAAGCAAAAACAAAAAACGGAACATCACTCCCCGCCTGAAGAGCTATTTTTATTATTCTTTCATAATCATTTTCCAAATCAACAGCGAAATATTCAATTAAAAATCTCAGAACAGTTCCTGCATTTGAGCTTCCACCGCCAAGACCACCTCCGACGGGAATATTTTTTTCTATGTTAATGTGAATTTCATAACAATCGCGGATTTTATATTCAATAAAAAATGCCTCGATGATTCGATAACAAAAATTTTTTTTATCGGTTGGGACATACGGCTTGTTTGAGCTTATGAATACGGAATTCCTCGGTGTGTCTGTTTTTTCTATGCTGATTTTTATGTTATCACATAAATCTACCGGGTAGAAAATAGTCTCAAGGTCATGAAAACCGTCTTTTCGTTTGTTGATGATTTTCAAACCGACGTTTATTTTCGCCGGAGATTTAAGTTCTGTGAAGTTCATTTTACACTTCAAATCATTTTAGTTTATAAAAATTTTCACATTAAAAATGATTCTTGCTTGGATTCCCGCCTACGCAGGAATGACATCCTGTGGGATTCCTGCTATCGCAGAATGACAGAGGTACATACAAAAAAGGCAGAATAACTCTGCCTTTCGTTTTAAGAACAATTTATTTTTAAAATTACTCATTATTCATTACTCATTACTCATTATTCACTACTAATTGGTCATTGCAAATTGCTAATTGCACATTGAATTAGATGTCCCATTTAATCAAAATCGAACCCCAAGTGTATCCTGCGCCGAAGCTTGAAAGCACGATGTTGTCGCCTTTTTTTAGTTTGCCGTTTTGGTAATACTCAGCGATGCATGTCGGGATGGTTCCTGAAGTCGTGTTGCCGTATTTATTAATATTCACCATAACTTTGTCCATTCCAACACCCATTCTATCGGCAGTAGCTGTGATTATTCTCATATTTGCCTGATGAGGAACGAGATATGCAACATCTTCACCTTTAAGACCATTACGCTCCATAATTTCATATGAAACTTCAGCCATTCCTACAACTGCAGCTTTGAAAACCGTCTTGCCGTCCTGATACACATAATGCCAGTCGTTATCAACAGTTTCATGGCTTGCAGGATGAAGACTTCCGCCACCAAGCTGATATAAATACTTTCCGCCTGTTCCATCAACGTGCATGATTGAATCGATTATGCCTACAGATTTATCTTCAGTCGGCTCAAGCAGAACAGCGCCTGCAGCATCTCCGAATAAAATACAAGTATTCCTGTCCTTCATGTTCGCTATGGCAGTCATTTTATCTGCACCGACAACAAGAACTTTTTTATGAGTTCCGTTCATAACAAACTGAGCCGCGGTATTTAATGCAAAAATAAAACCCGAGCATGCCGCAAGAACATCGAAGCCCCATGCATTCTTAAAACCCATTTGCTCCTGAATGATACAGGCAGTAGACGGGTACATCATATCCGGGGTTACGGTTGCAACAACAATGAGGTCTATTTCTTCGGGAGAGATATTTTTTCCTTTGAGAGCGTCTTCAATTGCGCGGATAGCCATGTAAGATGTTGGCTGGTCTTTCTCCAGCCAACGTCTTTCTGTAATTCCTGTTCTTTCTCTTATCCATTTATCATTGGTATCGAGAAAAGATTCAAAATATTTATTATCAACTACCTTCGGAGGCACATAATATCCAACAGCAGAAATTCTCGCGTTGAATGGAGCTTTACTTGCCATCTGACTCCTTAGTTCCTGTTTCTTCAGTTATCGGTTCTACCGGTTTAATATCATTTCCATTCGTAATAAATATAAGCTCATCGGTTCCTTGCGGATACTGAACTTTAACATGGCTTCCCTCTTTCACAAGTCCTTTCAGAATTTCCTCGCTAAGCGGGTCTTCAAGATACTTCTGAACCGCTCTTCTCAAAGGTCTGGCACCGAAATTCGGGTCAAATCCTTTTTCTGCCAGGAATTCTTTTGCCTCGTTCGTTAGCTCAACTGTAATAAACTGCTCTTTCAATCTTGAAAGCAATTTATCGGTTTCAACATCAACGATTTTGATAATATCTTGTTTCTCAAGCTGCTTGAACGTAATCAAATCATCTATACGGTTTAAAAACTCAGGAGAGAAAACTCTTCTTACAGCTTCGTCAACCGAACTTTTCATTTTATCATACTTTGCCAAGTCTTTCTGCTCACCAAAACCAAAGACCTTATCAAGCTTAATATCCCTTGTTCCGACATTGGAGGTCATTATCAGAATTGTGTTTTTAAAGTCCACTCTTCTTCCAAGACCATCTGTCAAGATACCATCATCAAGAACCTGTAATAAAATATTGAAGGTATCAGGATGCGCTTTTTCTATTTCATCAAGCAAGACAACCGAATAAGGTTTTCTTCTGACTTTCTCAGTCAATTGACCGCCTTCTTCGTAACCAACATATCCCGGAGGAGCTCCGACAAGACGCGAGACATTGAACTTCTCCATATATTCACTCATATCTATTCTGATTAACGCATCTTCCGATTCAAACAAGAATTTTGCAAGCTGTTTTGCAAGTTCGGTTTTACCGACACCTGTAGGGCCTAAAAATACAAATGAACCGATAGGTCTTTTCGGGTCTTTTATTCCTGCGCGTGCTCTTCTGATTGCTTTTGAAATTTTTTCAATAGGTTCATCCTGTCCGATAATAACTTTCTTTAAGTAATCTTCCATATTAACAAGCTTGGATGATTCACTTTGAGCTATCTTATTTACAGGGACTCCGGTCATCATTGCGACAACGTCGGCTATATGCTGTTCGTTTACTTCGAAAAATTTTGTCTGTGACTGAATTTCAAGGTCAAGCTTCACCTGGTCGAGCTGTGAAAGCAGATTTTTTTCCTTATCACGCAATCTTGCAGCTTCTTCATAGTTCTGATTTTTAACAACCTGATTTTTTTCCTGACGGACTTTTTCAACATCCGCTTCGAGCTTTAAGACATCATCAGGAACTACTATATTTGCAAGATGAACTCTTGCGCCGGCTTCGTCCATTACATCTATAGCTTTATCAGGAAGGAATCTATCTGTTATATACCTATCACTTAACTTAACGGCTTCAACTATCGCTTTATCAGTAAATTTAACATTATGATGCTCTTCGTACTTAGATTTGATGTTCGTAAGAATCTGAATTGTCTCATCTACAGTAGGAGGGTCAACCATAATTTTCTGGAATCTTCTTTCCAAAGCACCATCTTTTTCAATATATTGTCTGTATTCATTCAATGTAGTTGCGCCAATGCACTGCAGGTCACCTCTTGCAAGAGCAGGCTTAAAGATATTTGAAGCATCAAGCGAACCGCTTGCACCTCCTGCACCTACAATTGTATGCAATTCATCTATGAATAAAATTACATCTTTAGCTTTTTCAAGCTCGTTCATCACAGCTTTCATTCTTTCTTCAAACTGTCCGCGGTATTTAGTTCCGGCTACTAAAGCTGCAAGGTCAAGAGTAACGACACGCTTTCCGTGAAGGACTCTCGATACCTGTTTATTCACAATCCTTAGAGCTAACCCTTCAGCGATTGCCGTTTTACCAACACCCGGCTCGCCAATCAACACAGGATTATTCTTTTTTCTGCGGCTGAGAACCTGTGCGACTCTTTCGATTTCTTTTTCTCTGCCGACTATCGGGTCAAGCTTGTTTTCAGTTGCGAGCTTTGTAAGGTCACGTCCGAAATTATCAAGAACAGGAGTTTTTGTTTTTTCCTGTTTACCTCCGCGCTCACCTGTTGTACCTTTGCCACCTGCAGGAGGTGTTGCAGAAGAAGGCTTACCGCTTAAAATATTCATCAATTCGTTTTTCACGACATCATAATTTATATTGAACTGATGTAAAATCTGGGCTGCAAGATTATCATCTTCTCTTAAAATGGAAAGAAGAAGATGTTCTGTTCCGATAACATCCGATTTAAATAATTTAGCTTCTAAATAAGTTATTTTTAAAACTTTTTCAGCTTGTTTAGTTAAAGGTATATTACCGACTGTCAAAGTACCGCCTGATTGTCTGACAGTCTCTTCAACAGCTTTCTTAATTTTACTTGCTTCAATACCAAGATTTTTGAATATTTTAACAGCAATTCCCTCTCCTTCCCGGATAATTCCGAGTAGCAAATGTTCCGTTCCTATATAATCGTGTCCTAACCTGATAGCCTCTTCCCTGCTTAATCTGATAACGTCCTGAACCCTATTTGAGAAATTACTATCCATATTGTTATAATTTGTTTAATTTATCAAAAAACTAACTTTTTAAAAAGTATTTAATTATTAACTACTATTTTACTACATTTTTATCCTAAATAAAAATGCCCCTTGCATATGAGGGGCACCGGACATCAAATTTTCTATTTATTTAACTATCGTTATCCCTCTGCAGGTTCCTTTTTTATATTTTCCTGCAAAATATTCTTAATTTTATCGGCAACAGCATAAGCATCGTTGTTTTCAATCTCCATTCTTTGAATCATTGCCTTTAGCTTTCCATCTTCAATTAATGCCATTTGAGGTGATGACGGCGGATAGCCCTCAAAGAAGTTTCTTGCTTCACTTACAGCATCTTTTTCCATTCCTGCAAATACGGTTACTAACCTGTCAGGCATTATATTGTTTTGTTTTGCCCAGTCCATTGCAAGCGCAAGACCCGGTCTTGCCTTTCCTGCTGCGCACCCGCAAACTGAATTTACAAATACAAATGCAGTGCCTTTTTTGTTTAATTCTTCGCGCACCTCGTTTGCAGAATACAATTCTTTAAAGCCAATGCTAACAGCTTCATCTCTCATCGGCTGCACCATTATAGGGTCGTACATTCCCTTACTCCTTTCGTTATTAGTATTATTAATATTTTGATTTACTATTTTGAACATTCTATTTATTTAACAAAATTTATTTTATTAAAGTTGTTTTAAAGGTGAAAGGTAAGGGGTTAAAGGTGAGAAGTAAAGAACTTTTCAACACTTCTAATCTTTAACCTTTCCCCTCTAACCAAGATACTTCCTAAACCATTCTTTTCTCAGCTTTACAGTTTCTTTTCTAAATTTTTTCAAATAATGGTCGCCGCCGTCCAGTAAGACAATCTCAATGTTTTTTACTTTGCCTTTCAGCTTTTCATACATTTCAGTTGAGTTTCTGACCTCAACGTCATCATCTTCAGTTCCGTGAATCATCAGAATCGCTGCATCAGTATTTATTTCATCAGCAAAGTAAAGCGGTGATTTTTCTTTCTTCCTTTGATTAAAAATTTCTTCACTTTCTGTCCCAAAAATTCTTCTGTATGTATCCTGCATCATTGCATGATCGACCAAATCGGTTAATCCGGAAATAATCACACAAGCTTTTACTCGGTCAGTCATCGTAAGAACTTTAAAGGTCATCATTCCCCCGCGGCTCCAGCCCTCCATTCCTATTTTAGAACTGTCGCATGCTTCCAAATCATCTGCAATATCAAAGAGCTTTATCACATCGGTAACATCTTTGCCGCCGAACTCATCTTTATCCCGATACATTGAAGCAAGCACTACATAACCCCAGCTTGCAATTTCTCCAAACATTCCTCGCGCAAGGAACTCATCTATATATCCTGATTTTCTGCTTCCGCCGCGATTCCAGATTACGAGCGGGTATTTTTTTGATAAATCCTTTGGGTAAGCTAAATAACCATCAATCTTTTCACCATCATTATCATATACAATTTTTTCGACAATTGTGTTATCAATAATTTCATCTCCCCATCCGCTTCGAATCATATTTCGATTTTTCTCGGGTAAGTCAATTACTTTTCGAGAAGATATAATATCAGAATCTACTTTAGACAATCAATAACTTCCTTATTCTTCGATAATCAATAAATTATAATAGCCGAGCTTTATGTCGAATTCCATTCCCTCTTTATAATGATAATGCTTTTCCATTTTAGAAGGAAGCGTGTTTTCGACTTTTACTTTTGCCCAGCAACCGCCGTCATGCTCAACTATACTTGCATCATAAATCTGCTCGCCGTTGTATTCAACTCTGTATTTTTTCCCTTTTTCGGGCTGTCCTGTTAAATATTTCATATGTAAAAATAAGAAATTTTTTAAACTTTAAATACGACTAATTTAGTCTTATTTCAGATAAAAAAAATGCCCGCGAAAAGCAGGCATTTTCTTCACAAATAAATATATACTAACTATTATTTTATCAACATTCCCGCAGAGCGGGACTGACAAAATGATTATATCATTTTATCAGCATCATCTTTTTAATGTCAGAGAATTCGTTAGATTCAAGCTTATAGAAATAAACGCCTGAAGCCATGTTCAGTCCGTTGAAATCAACTTCATAGAATCCCGGAGCCTTCATTTCATTTACCAAATTAGAAACAAGTCTTCCTGTAATATCATAAATCTTCAACGATACAAATCCTTGTTTAGGAATTGCAAAGTTTATCTTCGTTACAGGATTGAATGGATTCGGGAAGTTCTGTTTCAATTCATAAACTGTCGGAATTCCATTCGGGTCTTCGATATTAGTCGGTGTAATTTGGTCAACATAATCCAATGCGCCAAGTATCCATCTCCTTTGAGGTGAACCGCTTGCTCCACCGACTGCATTTTTAAGAGATTCAAAGTCAACTCCGAAAGTTGCGACATTGAAATTATTTGCCATTCTTCCTACACCATTGTAGTTGCCCGCTACTCTTGTAAATGCATATAAATATGATAAGCTTGGAACAGTTGATTTTGCAAGAACGTCAGGCCATGGACCTGAAGTACTGTCTTTTAATCCTGAGTTTACTCTATCACCCATTAATCCTTCAGGACCTGTGCTTCCTGTAGGTCTGTCAGAAACAAATGTCCATCCAAGTGTGTTTGAAACGAAATCAACATCAATATATGTTGAGCCGGTTCTTCCCCAGTGATAACCAACATCTTCAGCAAAAATAATCAACTTTGATTTTGTAGGAATTGAAGTTCCGCCTGAAGCAAGATATGTTTTTAAAGAATCTTTTACTCTGTTCGAAGCAACTGAAGTTCCTTCACCAAGAAGAATCACTTTTTTGTAACCTCTGAAAGAAATTCCGGTTGTAGCAGTGTTTCCGCCTCTGTTAAATAAATCATATGTAACGCCTCTTGAGTTAAGACCTGCTATGATTGAGTCTCTTGAAGTTCTGCAGTTCGCGACTGTTGAATCATAAAGAACCACTACATCGCCTTTTGCCTGTCTCTTAAGAGTTAAATTATATGTCTGGTTTGATGCCACGGAATCACCCGGATTTCTGAAAGCATAAACTCTATATTGTCCAACGATAGAATCACCCGGTGCAATTGATGCGAGAAGTCCGTCTAAAGTTGAATTGACTATCGAATAAGCAGTATCAAATCCGCCATTGTTCGACATAAAGCTCAATATTGGAGGACCTGTAAACGTTGGTGCATCAAAGAGAACTTTATAAGTAACACCTTCACCGGATTTTGACCAGTTAAAATTAATTGTTGAACTATTAAATACCGATGTAACTATAGTAGTATTATTTGCCGGAACTGCAAGATTAACCGGTGTATTATTCGGAACAGCTCTTCTCAATGTAATTGCGCGTGGTCCGTTAGCGGCTTTTAATGAATCATTTGCAGGAGGATTAGGTCTGAATCCCCATACATCCCACTGTCCAACTAATTGGCCACCCTGAGCAACGCCAAGTCCTGCAAGAATAACATCCAGCTGACCTGATGTAAGTGAAAGCGAATTGCTTCCTGATTGCTGTGTAATCAATCTTGGTGATGTGGTTGGTGAACCAAAAATCCATTTGTATGATGTTCCTGTTGCGGAAGTATCCCAGCCAAAATTGAATACGGTTGATGAACCCGGAAGTGACGAGTAAGTAGTTCCTGCCGCAGGACTTTGCAAGTTAAATGGATTTAGAGGATTGTTAGCTATAGTAACAGGAGCACTCCATAATTGGTATAAACCTGTGCTTCTGTCTGCCCATACAGGGAATAATTTTGAATTAGTTGAGGTAATACCGATATAGTCACCTTGATAACCGCCTGCTAATCCTGAAATCGGCATTGGTTTAAATCTATGGTCACTAACTTTGAAATCTGTAAATGTGCTTCCGCCATCTATTGAACGTGAAATATAAACATCGGTAGAATCACTAGGAGTTGCAAAACACTCTCTGTCATCATAATAAACAACGCTTACGCCGCCGAGGTTATCAACACAAACAGCCGGCATATATTGATATTTTCCATTATTCAATGGGTCTTGATTGACTCTAACGCCTGCAGACCAGTTAACTCCGCCGTTTGTTGACCTGTGTAAAACAATGTCAGGGTCTGTTCCTGCAGGTGATAAATTTCTTTCTGCAGCTACAATATATATCCATCCGTTTCTCGGACCACCGGTTCTGTCAACTGCAATTCTTGGAAAACCGCTGACACGGATACCCGATTTTGTAGAGAATGTTCCTCTGATACCATTCATATCATAGATATTCTCATTAACAGACCAGTTAACACCACCGTTTGTTGAAATACCAAACCCGGCAAAATCTTCTGTGAAAGGTGAACCGGAAATTGGAGCAGCCCAGCAAACATAAACTTGTCCGTTCGGACCTATACCAACGTCAGTACCTTGTGAATAGTGACCGGCAGGAGGAGTGTTTACCTGTGTATGAGTTGACCAGCTTACACCCCCATTTGACGTGAATGAAACTGCAACATAAGGATTAGAAACTGCAAACCAGCTCCAAGCACAATATGTTCTTCCATAATATGGTGAAGAAGGTGCATCATCAGAATTAGCAAAATTTTTATCTTGTGAACCTGTTCCGAGTGTAGCAGTGTTAGACCATGTTAAACCATTATTGGTTGAGTAATTTGCATACATACCTGAAGTAGTATAACCCAGATGTGTCATATGCAAAACGCCATTTTTATCGATTGCAGGACCCGGGTCACCACCATGATTTCCAATGGGTGCGCCGGTAAGTGTATCACTTCCAAACCAGGTAGTTCCGCCGTTTGTAGTAACATAAGTTCCTTCACTGATGAACAATGTTCCGGTTGTTGTCATATTGCAAGATGCCCACATAATATTTGGATTAGTAGGATGCTTTACAATTATAACTTCACTCTGATTTGTATTAGTTGTAGGGTGTGGACGAAAGTTTGGACCTACGACATATGGTCCGACAACTCTTGGTGTATTCGTAAAAGATATTATATCTTGAACTGTTGGTAAAACGGAATATTCCCCGTTAGGATAGACTTGCGTCATTCGAGGATCTGCATTCCATTTTTTATCATCGTTGGTTTTTTGCCCTGTAAAAATAATAAAGCCAATACCAGCAATGAGAGTTAGGAAGAAGAGCTTTCTCATTTGTATGTTTTAGTTAGGTTGTGAAAAAAATATTTGAGTAATAATATTAATTTTATATACGATAAACAAGCGTATATTATGTAATATTAACAACTTGTAGTGTTTTTCAAATTACCATACCAAGTTAAATAAATTACTATATTGGTAAAAATTGAGTATTTTTAATTATGAATTCTTTTCAGGAAATATTTAAAAATAAGCTGCTTTTGGCACCTATGGAGGATGTAACAGAACCTCCTTTCAGGTTAATTTGTCATCGCCTTGGAGCTGACATTGTCTACACAGAATTCATATCCTCTGAAGGTTTAATACGTGATGCAAGAAAGTGCCGTGAAAAGCTTTTCATTTATGAAGAAGAGCGACCTGTTGCAATCCAGATATTCGGCGGCAATGATGATGTTATGATTGAAGCGGCAAGAATTTCGGAGTCCGCAAAACCTGATTTCATAGATATTAACTGCGGATGCTGGGTGAAGGATGTTGCGCTGCGGGGCGCCGGCGCGGGATTATTGAAAGACTTGCCTAAGATGAAAAAGATTGCCGAATCAATTGTGAAGAATGTGAAACTTCCGGTTACGCTAAAAACACGATTAGGCTGGGATGAGAATTCAATTGTCATTGTTGATGTTGCAAAAATGCTTGAAGACATAGGAATACAAGCATTGACTGTTCATTGCAGATTGCGCGGACAAGGAAATAAAGGTAATGCTGACTGGAGCTGGGTGAAACGAATCAAAGACAGCGGAGTTGAAATGCCGATTATACTTAATGGCAATATTAAAACTCCTGAAGATGTAAAATTTGTTTTTGAAAATTTCAAACCTGACGCAGTTATGATTGGTCAGGCCGCGATGTTGAATCCGTTTATATTCAGGCAATCAAAATTTTATCTTGAACACGGCTATCACGAAGAAGAACCTCCGCTTGATGAGAAGGTTAATAAGTGCATAGAACATTTAAGATTGTGTGTTAAGCTCAAGGGTGAAAACTTAGGTGTCCGCGAGTTCAGAAAATATTATTCAGGGTATTTAAGAAACTTAAGAAACATAAATGCTTTCAGAATTGAACTTATGGGATATGATACATTTGCTCCGATTAAAGAAAGGTTAACCTGGCTGAAACAGGAATATAAAAATTCTGTTTTAGCTGTAAGTGAAGAATAGTTTAAATTTGAAAAGAATGGGATTCCCGCTTTTGTGGGAATGGCTTCAAAAAATTATATAGATGAAAAAAATATTATTACCGTTAGTTGTAATTGCTGTTGGATTTATATTTGTATTTAGCGCTTTCAAACCTGAAGACACTTATACATCTGCAACGTTAAAAACTTATGTTCCTTCTGTAACCGTTCAGAGAAAATTATCCGAAATGACTTTGCGTGAAAAGATTGCGCAGATGATTGTATCTTATTCTGACGGCTTTGAAATTTCCGAAAACTCAGGAGAATTCAAGAGAGTAAAAAAATTAATTCAGAATGAAAAAATCGGAGGGTTAATTTTTTTCAAAGGAAATTCTTTACAGGAAGCATCGTTAATAAATCAATTCCAGACATTATCGGAAACTCCTCTTCTCATATCGGCAGATTTTGAGCGCGGAACAGCAATGCGCTTGAATGACGGCAGTTTATTCCCGAGCAATATGGGTTTAGGCGCAACCAGAAATTCAGCGCTTGCATATCAAATGGGATTACAGATTGCAAAGGAATGCCGCGCAATAGGAGTACATCAAAATTATGCACCTGTTATGGATGTGAATAACAATCCGAACAATCCGATTATTAACGTTCGTTCATTCGGTGAAAATCCCGAACTTGTTTCACAAATGGGCGATGCAATGATAAAGGGCTTGCAGGCAGGAAATGTAATTGCAACAGCAAAACATTTTCCGGGACATGGTGATACGGATATAGATTCACATAGCGACTTGCCCGTATTGAATTTTGATATGACAAGGTTGAATTCAGTCGAGCTTATTCCATTTAAAAGCGCAATAAATACAGGAGTAAAGTCGGTTATGATTGCTCATTTGTCTTTCCCGGCAGTTGATAATACTCCATACCTTCCCTCTTCATTGTCAGAAAAGCTTGTTAATGAACTTCTAATTAACGAACTTGGTTTCAAAGGACTTGTTGTAACTGATGCATTGAACATGGCTGGTGTAACAAAACATTTTTCAACAAAGAAAGTTGCAACTTTATGTGTTGATGCAGGAATAGATTTGATTCTTATGCCCCAGGGAGAAACAGAAACAATTAACGCTATCGAAGCAGCAGTGAAAAATGGAAGTATTTCAGAACACAGAATAAATACTTCTGTTACAAAAATTCTTGAAGCAAAGGAATGGTTAGGGCTTTTTAACAATAAACTGGTTGACGAATCATTAATTCCTTCGGTTGTCAACTCAACTGAAGCAAAAAGCATTGCGCAAAAAATTGCAGATGAATCAATTACGCTTGTAACCGATAATGATAATTTGCTTCCGTTTAAAAATGTTTCGGATAAAAAAGCATTGGTTATTTCACTAAATAACGGGAACGAAACCGCAAATACACAATATTTTTTCAATAATTTTGTTGCTTATAACAAATTTGCAAGTTATGAAACTTATGACCTGACCGGCGATTTAAATAATAACAGTGAGATTTTAAATACTGCGAATTCTTATGATTACGTTATTGTTCCGATTTATGCAAAAGTAAAAATAAAAACAGGCACAGTGGGAATACCTGCATCACAGCTTAATTTAATTAATTCATTACTTGCAAACGGCAATAAAGTAATTGTGCTTTCAATGGGAAATCCTTATCTGATTCAGGGTTTTGAAAATGTAAACGCTTATGTTTGCGCATATGGAGATTCCGAAGCGTCAATCAATGCAACTTTAAAAACTTTATTCGGTGAAATCCCTTTCAAAGGGAAATTACCCGTATCAATTTCTTCCGTTTTCACTTACGGAACGGGAATACAAAAATAACCTGATGCCAAAGCATATATTAATTCTCATCTTATTTCTTATTTGTACATTTTACGCAGAAAATTCTCCGGCACAGGATTATTTACAAAAATTTTCAGGCATTCCTTTTACTGTTAATGGTCAGACTTCAATGGCTCCGTTTAATGGAGGTGTTGACAACGCACGCACGCAGTTTGTTGATATAAACAATGACGGCAAACCTGATTTATTTACCTATGACGTTGATACAACTTTAAATTTTTATCAGAACAACGGAACTACTTCAGTTCCGAAGTTTGATTTGGTAACGACGCGATATCAGAACCTTTCGATTAAATACTGGTTTGCTTTCGCCGATATGGATAATGACGGTGATTTTGATTTATTTGCCGGTGCTGAACCATCCATAATAAAATACTACCGTAATACAGGTACCAATACAAATCCTGTATATACTTTGATAATTTCCGAGCTTCGCACAAATTCTGACTCTACGATTTTCAGTGAATCAAATTCCGTTCCGACATTCTGCGATATCGATAATGACGGTGACAAAGATTTTTTTACCGGAACGGCTCTTGGAAGGATAACATTTTATGAAAATATCGGCACACCAACAAATTTTAATTTTAAATACATAACGGATTTTTGGCAGGAGCTTGAAATTATTTCACCGGTAGCAAAACCGTTTAAATTAATTAATGAAAATGATGGCGGCACAAGACACGGTGCAAACTCGATTCAATTCACTGATTTGGATGGCGATAATGATAATGATTTATTTTTTGGCGACCTTTATTCTAAGAGCATTTATTTTATAAAAAATTATGGGACACCATCGAATCCTGTGATGGCAGTTGCAGATTCGGCTTATCCAAGACCAAACCCTTATTATTCTTTTGGATTTAACTCAGTAAGATTTTGTGACTATGATGGAGACGGAGATAATGATTTGTTTGTACTCGGCTTATATTCCGCTCAGACATGGAAGAACATGGTGTATTATAAAAATGTCGGGACTCAGTTTAACCCTTCATTTCAATTCGTATCAAATAATTTCTTAAGTAATGTTGACGTCGGCAGCAACAGCAATATTGTTTTTGCAGATATTGATAATGACGGCAAGAAGGACTTATTTTCAGGAAGTGCCGAGCAAAGAATTGTTTATTTCAAAAATGCAGGCACTGCAGTCTCACCTGCTTTTACTTTAATGACGGATTCATTACCGATGAATATTTCTCCCGATAATTATTATATGGCTCCTTCGCTTGCCGATTTGGATAATGATGGCGACATGGATATGATTTTAGGAAGTTACATAACGGATTCAATCTGGTATTATAGAAATACGGGGAGCTCATCGAATTTTATTTTTACAAAAATTGCAGTTGGCAACACAATCGGTATAACCGGTGTAGGACAAAGCAGTGCCCCCACTATTGTTGACATAGATAATGACGGCGACTTTGATTTGTTAACCGGGAATTCTGCAGGCAGAATAAATTATTACGAAAATACGGGAACACCGGTTAGTTTTAATTTTGTATTAAGAAGTAATTTTTATTTTAATATCGATGTTGGAAATGAAAGCGTTCCGAGATTTACCGATGTTGATAGTGACGGCGATAAAGATTTATTGATTGGAACACTTGGCGGAAATGTAGTTTATTACAAAAACACCGGAACATCAACGTCTCCGAATTTTGTTTTAGAAACAAATAATTACGCCAATGTAAAAGTTTATTCAAATGCATGTCCTGAATTTACCGACATAGACACCGACGGTGATATCGATATGTTTATTGCCAATATCAAAGGCGGTATTTATTACTTTGAGAACAGAGATATAATCGGAATAAGTAACATTTCTACGGAAGTTCCCGCTGAGTTTAAGCTTTCGCAAAACTACCCTAACCCTTTTAATGGAGTTTCAAACATAGAATTTGCTATCCCAAGTCTTTCGCATGTAACATTAATTATTTATGATATTAGCGGGAAAGAAATATCTTTACTTCATTCAGGAAAATTAAATGCTGGAGTTTACAAATATCAGTGGGACTCAGGTGATTTGCCGAGCGGAATTTATCTTTATTCATTGAGGACAGAAAATTTTTCTCAGACTAAAAAAATGGTCTTAATAAAATAGATGGATTTAACAAAAATTAGTAATGAGTATTTAACCGGAGCATTTGAAGAAAAAGATGCTGATAAAAATCCGTTTATTCAGTTCGGCAAATGGTTTGAGATTGCTCTTGGTTCAGGAATTAAAGAACCTACGGCAATGGTCCTCGCAACCTCAACAAAAGATTGTAAACCATCTAACAGGGTTGTATTATTGAAATCGTTTAGTGATGAGGGATTTATTTTCTGCACGAACTACGAAAGCAGAAAAGGTAAAGAGCTGAAAGAAAATCCTAATGCTTCAATATTATTTTTCTGGCCGGAGTTGGAAAGACAAATAAGAATTGAAGGAACAGTTTCTAAAACATCTTACGAAGAATCAAAGAAAATTTTTGATGCGCGTCCTAAAGAAAGCCGAATAGGTTCACTTGCTTCAGAGCAAAGCTGCGAAATTCCTGACAGGCTATATCTCGAAAAAAGATATAGTGAGCTCGAAAAAAAATATTTAAATGAAGACCCTGTTTTACCAAAATTCTGGGGAGGATATATATTAATTCCTGATTATTTTGAATTTTGGCAGGGAAGAAAAAGTCGTCTCCACGACAGAATCATATATAAAATTGCTTCAAATGGTTGGAAGATAAACCGTTTAGCACCTTAATATTACATAGCAATTAAACTCTAATTTCAGTATTTTTAATCATAGAATTACCAAATAATTAAAAGTATTATTTGGCAAATGTTGTATGGGTTTTGTTAAAGGATGAAGGTCTTTGAAATAGCGGGGTTAATCCGGTCAGATTATTAAGTTAACTCATTTATGATGACACATATAGATGTCGACAAGGTAAAGAAGCAATATGATTGGGATCCTTCAAAAGGGGATTATATCCATAAAACTGAAAGCCGAAAAACAAATTCAAATAAAATCTTATACCTGTTAATAGCTGTAGTAATTATTTTCGGTGTAATTGCTTATGTAAAATTTTTCTAAATTTTTTACCTTAAATTAAAAGCCCTGCTGATACAGCAGGGCTTTTTTTATTTTTTAGTTTAATCTTTTTTCAAATTCATTTAACTCTTCTGTCATTTCTTTAGGAAGCCGATTGCCGAATTTATCGAAGAATTCTTTTTGCGAAGGAAGTTCTTTTTTCCAATCGTCATTTTTCACTTCAAGAACTTTTTCAACATCTTCTTTTTTGATATTGAGTCCTTTTAAGTCAAGCGAATCAGAAGTCGGCACATAACCGATAGCAGTTTTTTTAGCATCTGCTTTTCCATTTATTCTTTCATAAATCCATTTTAATACCCGGGCATTATTGCCGAATCCGGGCCAGAGGAAATTCCCCTTCTCATCGGTTCTGAACCAGTTAATATTGAAAATCTTAGGAGCTTTATCACCCAGTTTCTTACCCATATCAAGCCAGTGTTCGAAATAATCCCCCATATTGTATCCGCAAAAAGGAAGCATTGCAAAAGGGTCACGTCGAACTACGCCAACAGCTCCTGTTGCAGCGGCAGTAGTTTCCGATGACATTGTGGCACCTACAAAAACTCCATGCTGCCAATCAAATGACTCATATACAAGCGGAACAGTTGTTGCCCTTCTGCCTCCGAAAAGAATTGCTGAGATAGGAACACCTTTACCGTCCTGCCAATGAGGAGAAATACTTGGACATTGGGATGCAGGAGCTGTGAACCTTGAATTCGGATGTGCAGCTTTGCCTTCACCGTTATATGGCTTCCCTTGCCAGTCCCATAACGGACTTGGAACTTCCTTTGTCATTCCTTCCCACCATGGCTCATCATTTCCTGTTCTTGCCGTATTTGTAAAAATAGAATTTTTATGTAACGATGCAATTGCATTTGGATTTGTTTTTTCATTTGTGCCCGGTGCAACTCCGAAAAATCCTGCTTCAGGGTTTATTGCATATAATCTTCCATCATCACCGATATACATCCAGGCAATATCATCCCCTACCGTTGTTACTTTATAACCTTCATTCTCAAGAGCTGAAACCATCATGGCAAGATTTGTTTTTCCACAGGCAGAAGGAAGAGCCGCAGTAATGTATGTTGTATTGCCATCAGGAGTTTCAAGTCCGAGAATGAGCATATGCTCTGCCATCCAGCCCTGTTCTTTTGCGAGCCAGCTTGCAATGCGAAGCGCAAAACATTTTTTACCAAGCAAGGCATTACCGCCATAACCTGAACCCACTGACCAAATTAAATATTCTTCGGGAAAATGCGCAATGTATCTTCTTTCAGGATTGCAATCGGCAACAGAGTGCAGACCTGCAACGAAATCATATTCATCTTTCATTTTATCAAGAGCAGCCTGCCCCATTCTTGTCATGATTCTCATATTTGCAACCACATAAGGCGAATCAGTAATTTCAACTCCGACTTTCGAAGCTTCTGCATCGGTTGGTCCCATAATGTAAGGAATTACATACATAGTTCTTCCTTTCATTGCTTTGTCAAAAATCGGACTCATAATTTTTTTCATTTCTTCCGGTGATTTCCACTGGTTTGTTGGTCCCGCATTATCTTTATCTTTTGTGCAAATGAAAGTAAGGTGCTCAACTCTTGCAACGTCATTAGGGTTAGAATAATGTAAATAACAATTCGGGTAAGTTTCTTTATTTAACTCCATTAAAGTTTTATCGGCAAGCATCTCTTTTATAATCATGTCATACTCTTCCTGCGAGCCGTTGCACCAATAAACCTTATCCGGCTTGCAGAGCTCCTCGCATTCTTTCACCCAATCTTTCAGTTTTTTACTAAAATGCATTTTCTCTCCTGTTTATTTTTTATTATTTTAAATTTTATTGTTGAAAGCTACAGTCTGCAATATAACAGACCGTTTATCAGACTAAATGTCTGTTATTTTTTTAAATCAAGCAGATTCTGTAATTCTTGTGCTTCTCTTTTTTGTTATTTTTCGCACTGAGCCCATGTTATAAGTCATAAGCACTGCAATTGATCGTGTGGCATCAAACTTCATCAGAACAATTTTTATCATGCTCATAATAGGAAGGGCTAATATCATGCCCATAATACCCCAAACATAACCCCAGAATATCAATGTTACCAGAATAAGTACTGGACTTAAATCAAGACTGTCTCCGAATATTTTCGGCTCGAGAAAATTGCCGAATACATTTCCAATCACAATTAAAATTGCAAGAATTATTAAGGGTGTTACAAAATTATCATATATGAATAATGCCGTCAAAAATGGAAGTATAGTGGAAATTATTGCACCAATATTAGGAATATAATCCAAAAGAAAAGTCATAAGTCCCCATATAAGAAAGAAATCAACTCCGAAAGCCCAAAGAATAATTGTTACGCATATTGAATGAGCTAAATTTATTAACGTTAGTCCTATGAGATACTTGCGGACATCACGAAAAACATCACCGATAATTGAAGAAATATTTTTTGCTTTTTCCGGAGTAAAAGCGATCATTATTCTGCGCTTTATACTTCCGATTTCAGATAAAAGAAAAACAACATAAATTAAAATTAAAACAAAATCTCCGAATATTCCAAAAATTCCTGAGAAAAAACCTGTAACAATTCCGGTTACAGTTCCATCCTGTATGTATTTTTCGGGATCTAAAGAAGCTTTTAATCCTTCAACATCAATCCCCCAGCTTCCAATCATAAAAAATATATTATTGAAAAGCTCATTAAATTTTTGTTCATAACTTGGAAGTGCTGCCTGAAAAGGACCAACAGTTGCTATTATAAATACACTTGCAATATTAACTATCAAAATTATTATCAACACAATAATGACGATAGAAGTCCACCCCGGAATTTTTTTGCTTTTAAGCCATGTATAAAACGGCTCAAACATAAATGCAATTATGACTGCGATGATAAAAGGGAGTAAAATATCCTGAAGAGTTTTCAGAATGAACACTGAAAACGTAATGAGAAAAACAGATGCAACTACCGTCAGAAGTTTACTATTATTATATTTTTTTTCCAATATAAGACGAATCAGATGTCCGTTGCTTTTATTAATCGGGTTCAGTAATATTTTTTCCTCTTTTTTTCTTAATCTCTCTCACAGAGCCGAGATTATAACTCATCAGTATTGCAATAGGCCGCGTCGTATCAAACTTCATCAATACTATTTTAATCATACTCATAATCGGTACGGATAATATCATTCCCATGATTCCCCAGACATATCCCCAAAATATCAACGAGAATAAAATAAGTATCGGGCTTAAATCAAGATTATCGCCAAAGATTTTCGGTTCCAAGAAATTTCCGAATGCATTTCCTATTATGATAAGTATAACAAGAATAATTATCGGCATTACAAAATCATCATACTTTAATAATGCAGTTAAGAAAGGCATTACAGTTGCAATAATTGAACCGATATTTGGAATATAATTCATTAAGAAAGTCAGGAAGCCCCACACGAAGTAAAAATCAATTCCAAAACACCATAAGATAAAAGTTATGACACTTGCATGAACAAGGTTTATTAATGTCTTTCCAACTATATATTTTCTGACATCATGAAAAACATCGGTAATTAAAGATGCAATTTTACCCGCTCTTTCAGGTGAAAACGCAACCATAATTCTGCGTTTAATGCTTCCAATTTCCGATAAAAGAAATATTACATAAATCAATATTAAAACAAAATCTCCGAATATCCCAATTATACTGGAGAAAAGACTTGTTACAATTCCTGTTATTGTTCCATCCTGAATGAATTTATTCGGGTCCATGGAGGATTTTAATCCTTCAACATCAATTCCCCACCCTGCAAGCGTATAGAAAAAATTATTAAAAAGTTCATTAAACTTATCTTCATATCTTGGAAGTGCATCCTGAAACGAACCTATGCTTGTAAGAATAAAAACACTCGAAATGTTTGAAACTAAAATAATGATTAGAATTACAATAACAATAGCTCCCCAACCGGGTATTTTTTTGGTTTTAAGCCATGCATAAAGCGGCTCAAACATAAAGGCAATTATAACTGCAATAAAGAATGGAAGTAAAATATCCTGGAGTGTTTTAAGAATAAAAAATGCAAGCGCAATAAGGAAAATTGATGCAACAATGGTAATAAATTTATTATTGGTATATTTTTCCATTATTTATTCTGAAGATTAAACATAATTGATGACTTTTTTGTAAGGAATAGGGTCTTCAATGCCTGCTTGTTGAAAACCTCGCAGTCTTAAAGCGCAACTTTCACATTCGCCGCATGCAATTTTATCATTTTTATAACAAGACCACGTTAGATGTAAAGGACTTTTCAGATTTACAGAACGTTTCACAATTTCTTTCTTAGAAAGATTGATTAAAGGAGTTTCAATCTTAATTTTAGAACCGGGTTTAGTCCCCTTTTCAATCATTTTATTGAAAGCAGAAAAAAAACTTTTTCTGCAATCTGGATATCCGCTTGAATCTTCCTCTACGGCTCCGATAAAAATCTTATGCGCCTTTATAATCTCTGCCCAGCTTACGGCAATGCTCAAAATGTTGGCATTCCTGAAAGGAACATAAGTTTGGGGAATGCTTGTTTGTTTTTTCTTTAAATTCGCTTTTTTTACTAATATCCTTGTATCAGTCAAAGCAGAACCACCGATTTGTTTCAAATAGCTAATGCCAACGATAAGCTTTTTCTTAACACCGTAATATCTTGCAATGTCATTAAATGCTTTAAGCTCTCGCTTTTCAGTCCTTTGCCCATAATTTACGTGCAAAAAAGCCATATTATACTTCAGATTTGTAATAGCTGCAGTTAATGCGCTATCCATTCCACCGCTAACTAAAACGACTGCTAAATCTGACATTCAATGAATTTAAAGATTAATTAGAGAAATGTTAAGTCAAATATATTAAATTTTCGCAGAAATCTATTTTTATGGATTAATTATGAAATTTTTTTAAATATATAAGTGTTATATTTTCTCAGGACAAGAATCTTAAACAAAATTCTAATAACATAAAATCAAAGGAAACTCTAAAATGAAAAAACTCATTTTTCCCGGAATTGCCCTTTTTGCAATGCTTG
The DNA here is from genome assembly GCA_036262055.1 of Ignavibacteria bacterium. Lineage (NCBI taxonomy): Bacteria > Pseudomonadati > Ignavibacteriota > Ignavibacteria > Ignavibacteria bacterium. Next base: position 71,964 of record DATAJP010000003.1, on the reverse strand, counting down.
TATTCTCAATGAATTTTTTAACTGCCGATAATACCTCACGAGGTGATTATAAAGTCGGCGATAAGGTCGAGGACTTTACAATCACAAATTTTGACGGCAACAGTTATACTTTAAGTACATCAGGCGGTAAGGCAACAGTTGTTATGTTCTGGTCAACCGAATGCCCCTTCGTTCAGCCATACACCGAAAGAATCAATGCTCTTGCTTCAACTTATGCACCTCAGGGAATTGTATTTTGGGGAATCAATTCAAACCAGACTGAAGATGCAGGAACAGTTGCATCGCACTGGAAAGAAAAAGCTTACTCTTTTACAATGCTGAAAGATGAAAAGAGTTCAGTAGCAAATACGTTCGGAGCACAAAGAACTCCTGAAGTATTCGTAATCGACAATGCTACAATGACTATTTTATATCATGGAAGTATTGACGATAACAAAGATGCATCAGCAGTCACTGCGCAATATCTGAAAAATGCACTTGATGAATATCTTGCAGGAAAAGACATTTCTAAGAAAGAAACTAAATCTTTTGGATGCGGTATTAAAAGAGGAAGCTAATTCAAATCGTGAAGTTGTGAAATGATGAAGTGGTGAAGTTGTGAAATACTACTTTATAAAATTTAAAATCCCGTTTGAGAAAATCAGGCGGGATTTTTTATTTTAATTTTTTACTCATTAAAACACTTCTGTAGTTTGTAACGCCCCATTTAATATATCCGACATGACGGTAGCCCCTTTTGGAATAAAAATTTATGAGGTGAGTCGCTCCTTCGGCTGTATCAATGGCAAGTTCCTTTGCACCGTCTTGAATTGCACATTTTTCTATTTCATCAATAAGCATTCCGCCGATGCCGTATTTTTGATATTCAGGTTCGACACCAAACTGACCGTAAGTAGCAACATCATTCCTGTCATACCATTCGCAACCTGATGCATTTTCTGGTGAATAATAACAAATCGTTCCTATAATTTTATCTGTTCCGTTTTTGTCAATAACAGCAACGAGACATTTTGCCTTTTCGATTCGTTCTTTTGTTGTTTCTGAATCCTGATGCGTTGCGAGATACCTGAAACCCAAATCTGCAAGCTGTTTATATGCGCGGTTTAAAAGGAGAGTAAGTTCTTTAAGGCCGTCTGTTTCTCTCAAAGGACGGATTACAACTTGGGATAAAATTCCCGCATCACTCATTATTGATGCTATTTTTTAAAATTTGCTGATTACGCAAACTATCCAAATATGTGATTTTAATCTCATCAATCTCCCGGCGCTGCTCAGAGGTTCCAAGAAAATTATATGAATATTTGTACTCGATATAATTTGGCGCTCCGCTCTTGCTTCCAATAGTTGAAGCAATAATAGCAGGAATGGTATCATTTTCAGATTCATCAGCAAAAGTAAGTTTCTTTTTAATTTCAGTTCTATTGCCTGTACTATCAATATAATAGAAATCATTTGTTATTATTCCCGGCTCATCTATAAACTTGGTAAATAAGACTCCTGATGAAGGAATGCGGTATATTCGTTTTCCATTTTCATATTCCTCGGGGTCACCATTCTGCAAATCATGAACAAGATAAATATGTCCGGTATATCCTTTCGGTATTAAATATATTTCGGCTTCAGGCTTATTAAGATACATTAATAAAAAGCTTATACCATAAAGCAATGAAAAAATAAACGTAGGTATTACAGGAAAAAATATAGCTCCCAAGACAAGGCTTCGTTTTTTATTTTTTATTCTGCTGAAATCGGAAAATTTTTGCAAGAACACTAATTGAGCTGCACTGCCTATTATCCAGAGATACAGAATAGGGATACTTATGGCAGCAAATAAATATCCTAAAATAAAATAGACGATGTATGTCCAGACAAATCCAAGGATTAGACCAATGAAAATTGCAATAAAAAATCTTAAACCCGATAATAATTTTTGGGAAAAGGATAAGAATTTATCACCTGTAATGGAAACGGATAACGCTAAAGGAATAGTAGAAAAAGCAAATGACATTATATCGCTAAAGCCAAACGATTGCCTGTAAATTAAAAATGGAATAAGAAAGATTGACCCTGCGGTTACATTAACTAAAATACTTATGAATTTAACGAGTAAAGCTCGTTTCATTTTATTTCCTTATATTTTTTATCTCAGGAGCTTTTTTCCTTATCGCTTTCTTTTGCTGCATCTTCAGCGAGTTTTTTTAAGCTTGTCGGAATTGGATTTTCTTTCAAAAGTTTTGCAAAGTAAATCAAATTATAAACCGTATATCTTAAAGTTTTATTTGTGTATAAATATCTTTCGCCGCCTGCTTCTATGTAGCTTGGTCCCGGTCCTGCAGGACCAACCCAGTATGAATTTACATTAGGCGGAATTGTAAACCCAAACTCATGCATCGCCCACAAGACATGCGCGGCGCATTCATGCGCTCCGTCTTCATTGCCTGTTACAAGACATCCTGCAACTTTGTTATAAGTAAAAAACTGTCCTGTCTTTTTATCCCAAAGCTCTTCCTCGTGAAAAACCGCATCAAGACGCTCGATAACTCTTTGAGCAGTCGAAGCCAATCGTCCGACCCAGACAGGAGTCCCGATTATGAATATATCACACGCTTTAATTTTCTCAAGAATCTTTGGCCACTCGTCTCCATCACCTTCATCTGATGAAGTCCCGGGTTTTACGTCCCACTCGACAAATCGAATGACTTCGGTTTTTACTTTTTCTTTTTCAAAGAGCGCAACTGCTTTGTTAATTAATGCCTGAGTGTTTGAAACCTCAGACATTTTTTTTAGCGTGCAGTTTAGTATAAGAGCTTTCAGTTCCATATCTCCTCCTTTTGATATTACTAACGTAGCCGAACCCTTTAGGGTTCGCGGGTAAATGAGGAGATTATGTTTTATCTAAATTACTAACATTCCCATTTGCCGCTCTTTACAGCGCGTTTGTATGATTCACTTATCATATCCTTCAAAACTTTTCTATCGATATCATCGAGCTTATTAACATAAATACATGCCGCACCGGTTTTGTGCTTGCCGAGTTTTTCAAGCATTGCTCTGTTGCCCCTTGCACCGCCCGGGAGGTAAAGAGAGATTGCCGCTTTTCTTGGCGAGAACCCTATCATGGGCATTATCCCCTTACAGCTTGTTGATTCATATTCAACACTGCCAAATCCTATGATGCTTGGTCCCCACATTTTAGGTTCAAGCTTGGTAGCTTTTTTCATCATGTCAAGAACTTCATAAGCATCTTTGCGCTTCTTTTCATCGGGCACAAAAGATTTTATGAATGCATCGACACTTGCTTTGGTTGGTTTTGTTTTTGATTCGACTTTTGCCATTGCTTGTCAATTAATTATTATAAAATCTTAAATTCCTTATGGATATTCAAGAGATTTGATATTGCAGAAACAGTCAAAGGTCAAAGGTCAAAGGTCAAAAAGGAAAGGTAAATGTGAAGTAATGAAATCGCCATTTCACAAATTCACTACTTTACCACTTCACTACTTGTGAGGAAATACGCCCGATCATAAACTTCAGTCGGTTCGTAATATTCCATGTGAGAAAATTTGAAACCGAGTTTTTCGAGGACATTCTGCGAGGCAAGATTTTCAGGATGATGCGCGGCAAAAATTTTATTTATCGGCAGTGTAAAAGCATACTCAACTGCTCTTCTGCCTGCTTCAGTTGCAAACCCTTTGCCCCAATGCTCCTCGGCAATATGATATCCGAGCTCAAGAATTTTTTTCTCTTCGTCATACATCCTGAATCCACAGCATCCTGCAAAATCATTATCGGATTTTTGATGAAGCTTCCAGTACTGCAATCCCGTTTCTTTATCTCTCGTTACTTGTTTGTTAAGAACGTCCAATATCTGCTCATCGGTATATGGAGCTTTTGTAATATATCTCATGATATTCGGATTTCCCCATAGCCGTCTCGCATCCACTAAATCATCTTCAGTCCATTTAGTGAATATAAGGCGTTCGGTTTCTAAGAAAGTATCTTGTGGCATTCTTTAAAATAGAAAGGGAGTTTTTTAAGAAAAAGGAAGAAACAGATTCTTCGTTTTCTTTCACATCATGCATATAATGTTCTCAGTTTAAGATAAGGACAAGGCAGGAAGGGAAGAATGTTAGGGGCTATTCAGTATCTAAGTTACTAATAAAATTCATAAAATCTTTGAACAGTTTAGTTATTTGATACTGTCCACCAGGATTACCTATATACATACCTGTTATTTCTTTAATTAATCCTGTCCTTTCTAATCTTATTAGTATATAGCTTAAATCTTCTTTCTCAAATTCCGAATAATGTTTTGATATTAAATCTGTGTCATCATAATGGCTTTCTCGTAAATTCTCACTTTTTCGGTTCTCTAAAAGTTCATATAAATATTTTGCTACAGTTAGTTCTTTCAAAGAAAGTTCTTCTACAATTTTTAAATAAAGCTCTGGTTCTTCATTTTCAAATTTTTTCTTAATACTTAATGTCTCCTTAATAATTCTAGCATATAACTTTAACTTTTCTTTTTGACGAGCTCTAGATGCATAATTGAATGTTTTGATTATTAAATCAAACCCTTCTTCAGAATTTAAAAATTCATAATTAATCTTTTTTTCATCAATATTGTAGATTTGCTTCTGTAAATCTTTTAAAAAAAATTCAATGCGTTTTGAGGCATATTTATTTGCTTTAGCTGTGAATAAAATATCTATATAATTTCCTATAAAGGGAATTTCAAGTATCAGAGTACGTAAAAATACTTGTTCTTCATAAACCTTGCTCGCTCGCATTAAATTATTTTGAATTCCATTTTTCATTTTAATACTTTATATAATGTCAAATAAATAATAGCTAGGAGTAACCGCAGCTAATTTTCCACCAGTTGCATCAGGTATTGTTCCATGCATTATACCGTAGACCATAGTTGCATTCCCTGTTATTTCCATTCCCATATTTATATAAATCGCCACATCGATGATAGGTCCTCCACTATATCCACTAACTCCAGGATTCTCTAAGATAAAAAATGTACAAGGAATAGAATTGTCAAATCTATTTAAAGTAATTAATCCACTTGAAGCATAAGTTCGAAATGTAAGTGGAGAGAAATGCCCTGTAGCACCTAATCCTAATGGAAAGCCTATAATTGTTAACTGAGTATTTCTATCGACAACAGATGTATTTTGGGAAATGTTTTCAGATGGAAGAAACCTATTCAATAATTTTGTAACTAAAACCTCACGTTTAGGACTTAATTCTAAAACTGCTATGTCAGCAATAGTATGAAACTTCCAATCTAAAGAGTTCTTTTGTTGGGTTAGATCCTCAAGACTTAACAAAACTGGTAAGTCATTAGTCCCTTTAACAACAAATTCACAATCTATTTTCATTTCCTTTGCTACATGCTCTGCTGTCACTAAATATAATTTACTGTTATGACTAATTAAAAAACCAGTTCCAGTAATTACTTGACCTGCAGTAGATGTTTGTCTTAAATTTACAACTACATTTGTTAACAAATCTAAAGGATAAATTTGTGGCATGGTATTATATTTATATAAAAAGTTGATAAGATTGACGCGTTCAAATTAACTAAAAACAAATTTAATTTTCAATACCTATTACCTTTACCTAAAACGATTTTTCACTGACCCAAAAATCCTAATACTGCATTTTGGAATGCGGGGAGGGATTGGATATGAGGAATGTGACTGGTGCCGGAGAATTATAGTGAGTTTTAAAGCAACGCTCACATCATTTCTTTTTCCATCTCACCCACCACATCAGAACAAACAAGCTGAATACCGCGAGGATGCTCATTATGATTGCTACGGTGTAAGATGATTCAATGCCGCGGGAGTTCATAACGACGATAAGAAATGCGAGGGTGATATCCATCAGAATAAAAAACATAAGTATTGCGGGTGCAAGAAGAAATCCGAGAGGATTTTTCCTTAACAAAAATATTGCAGTCAGTAAAATTGCAGGAAGAAATATTGAAAGGTCGATTACGTGAACGGGATTTGTGAAAAGTCCGCTTTCGCGCAAGTCCGCCGGAACAGTTCCGCCTGATATTGCAGGAATGATTTGTGAGAGCCAGAGAAAATAAAACATCACAAAAATAATTATGAAATAAACTGCAGTGAACTTTACGGGAGCATTCTCGGAAAACCATTCATTCAATTCCTCCTTTCCGATGCAGAGAATAAAATATAAAAATGAATAAAACGATAAACCCAATGCAAAGCAATAAACTATGAACATTGAATTGAAATGCACCGAAAAAGTATAAATCAAAAATGTATAAAGAAGATAGATAACCGTTCCGCCCCAGATGAGCATTGCGGTTTTATGATTGTTATAAGAAAGGAATGCAGCAATGAGCAGGACCGGGGTTACGACAAAGAGGTCGATGATGTCCTGCCCTATTGCCTGAGCATTCCAGTTAGTGGTTTCGAGTTTGTACAGATTGGTAAAAATTCCATAATAGCTTGCGATAACAACACATAACGCAAGCGGAATTGAAAGCGCAAGAATGACTTTCCCTTGCTTCAATTGCTGCAGCATTTCTTTTTATCTATAAACATCCTTATACCGGTGAGTATTAGCGCAATGACAGCAACCGGCAAACCGATTTTGAAAAAAGCTTTTTTACATTTTTTAGTTTTCATAATAAACTTATTTATATATAATTTAAAAAATGTTATTTAATTGCGGAATGATTTAAGTCAGAAAAAAATATGATATTTGTCAGTTTCGGTCTTTCACCGGAATGACAAGTTTGAGACCTGACCAGATGTCATCGACTGCGCAGACTTTGATGTCGACGAGTCCGTTTTTGAGAGCGATGTTTCTTATGATGTCTTCTGTAACATCGGTTGGAACTTTGGAAGATTTTTTAGGCCATGAAATCCAGATTATGCCGTTTGGAACAATTTGTTTTCTGAGCTTTGGAATATTTTTCTCGAGCTCTTTAATTTCTTTTGTAAAGAAGTGAATAAAATCTTTTTTGGATTTTGAATCGGAGATTGTTTCAGGCATATCGGTAAACAACTCAAAATAATGCTCCGGAGCGTTTATAATTTCAATATTAAAACCGGGTTTAATGCCGAACTTTTTTGCAAGAGGAGTTCCTGAATAACCTGATGCTTTCATTTTAATGATAATAGATTTACAAAAATAAAAAAAGTATTTTAAATATTAGATACATAAGGAACTTTGTATTGAAATAAGCTGTATTAAATCCATATGAAAACAATACTTTTAATAGCAGTTGCAATTATAATTGGTTTTTATGGCAATTTAGCTGCGCAGGAATCTGCTTCGCTTTTGAAACCGATTAATGAGCAATCTCTGGATTCGGTTTTGAAAGCCAATGAAGGCAATGTTGTGTTAGTAAACTTATGGGCTTACTGGTGTCAACCGTGTAAGGAAGAATTCCCGGAACTTGTTAAGCTTTATAACAATTACAAAGATAAAAACTTCAAATTAATTTTCATAAGTCTTGACTTCGATGATGCGCTTGCAACAAAAACGGAACCGTACTTGAAATCACAAAATGTCGATTGGGTTACTTATTACAATAAGTTCAAGAAGGATGAGGACATGATAAATTTTTTCAGCAAAGAATGGGATGGCGCAATACCCGCTACGTTTATTTACGATAAATCAGGAAATAAAGTTAAAGAGTTAGTTGGAAAGAAAACTTATGAAGTTTTTGAGCAGGAAGTGTTAAAGCATCTGGATAATTAATTTGTTACGTAGTAATAAAATCTCGGCATAATCAACTCCTCGCTCATAATATTAAACAAATGATTTTTCTTCCTGTAATCAATATCATTGTCCTTAAAATAATACCCGAAAGAATTATCAAGCATCCCGTCTTTTAACAGATATATAATTTCTTTGTCGTTATACGCTGCATAAATTCCCAAGCTTTTCATTTTGTCCAGAATAAAAAAATCTCCCTGTGAAAAACTTTCTGTTATGTTAGTTGATATTGAATCGGAAACGGGAAAAGGAGAATCTTCCGGAATTATATATTTCCAATAGATGCCGTTTTCATAAAACATATTATCGACTCTTTGCAAGTTATCCTGATTTAAAAAAATTTTAGATTGAGATTTCTTCAACAATTCAATTAAGTCAAAATATCCTGCCGCATTATTGATGGCGTCTTTTTCATAAATGCCAAAATTATTGACAGCATTCCGCAGGAATTTATCAGGCATATCGCTTACGTCATCAAGGGAAACGTTAAACCGCTTAGCAAGTGCCCCGAATAATAAATTAGGAAAGGTACCTGAATTCTGAAGATTACCAAATAACCAGATTTTGGGAGAATTTAATGATTGAAGATCCCATTTTGAAAAGGGCTTGGTGTAGTTCAGGCAGTCGTCAAAAGTAGAGCTTGTTCTTTTAACTTCGCTCATTACATAATTCATCGCATCTGCTTCATAGCCTTTATCTTTATAACCGGAATCTTGTGATAAACACATTCCTGAATATAAAAATAAAATTACGGTTAAAAAATATTTCATACTTAATCGAAATTCACGTCACCAACCATTTTTTTAGGGTCAACTACTTCGGTAAATTTTTCGTGAGTAAGTAACCCAAGCTCCAACGCAACTTCACGCAAGGTTTTGTTTTCTTTATGAGCTTTCTTTGCAATCTTTGCAGCGTTTTCATATCCAATATGAGGGTTAAGAGCGGTTACAAGCATTAAAGAATTTTCAAGATGACGGTTAATGATGCTGTAATTCGGCTCGATGCCTTCGACACAGTTTTTATTGAATGATGCAGAAGCATCACCAAGCAAACGAGCCGAGTTAAGAAAATTAAAAATCATCATCGGTTTGAAAACGTTAAGTTCGAAATGTCCTGTCATTCCACCAATGTTAATCGCAACATCATTGCCGAACACCTGTGCACAAACCATTGTCATTGCCTCGCATTGAGTAGGATTTACTTTTCCCGGCATAATAGATGAGCCTGGCTCGTTTTCAGGAAGCAATATCTCCCCTATTCCGCTTCGAGGACCTGAACCAAGCAGGCGAATGTCGTTTGCAATTTTCATTAGTGCTGCTGCAAGAGTTTTCAATGCACCTGATGCTTCTACAATTGCATCGTTAGATGCTAGCGCTTCAAATTTATTTTCTGCTGACCTAAATGGCAAGCCTGTAAACTGCGAAACGTATTTTGCAACAAGCTCTGCATAACCTTTGGGAACATTAATTCCCGTTCCGACTGCAGAACCGCCTATTGCAAGCTCGGATAAATGATGCAATGTATTTTTAATTGCTCGAACACCATGGTCAAGCTGTGAAACATATCCGGAAAATTCCTGTCCAAGCGTCAACGGTGTTGCATCCATCAAATGAGTTCTGCCGATTTTCACAACCTGCATGAACTCAGTTGATTTTTTATGAAATGTTGCTCTTAATGTTTCAACATTAGGAATTAAATGTTCGACAAGAATTTTATAAGCCGCGATATTCATCGCGGTCGGAAAAGTATCGTTTGAAGATTGCGATTTATTCACGTCATCATTCGGATGCAAAACTTTTTTATCATCGGTTAACTTTCCGCCGCTTAATACATGCGCACGGTTTGCAATTACTTCGTTCACGTTCATGTTGCTTTGTGTTCCCGAGCCGGTCTGCCAGACAACCAACGGAAACTGGTCATCAAGCTTGCCTTCCAAAATTTCATCGCAGACTTTTACAATCAATTCCATTTTTTCTTTCGGCAGAACCCCGCAATCAAAGTTTGCCATTGCTGCAGATTTTTTCAGAATTGCAAAAGCATCAATGACTTCAAGAGGCATTTTGTTACCGCCGATTTTAAAATTTTCTATAGAGCGCTGGGTTTGTGCTCCCCAATATTTATCTTCGGGCACCTGAACTTCGCCCATTATATCATGTTCTATCCGGTATTGCATTATGTTTGATTAATTTTTTTATCTTGTTATACTTGGTGAATACGCGTCTCCAATGATTCTTGTAACGTTATCTCCATTCATATCCATAGTATAAATTGAATATCTTATTTCATAATAATCCGAGTCAAGTTCCTGGCTCTTTCTTACGGCAATATCTTTTTTGCCAAAGGCAGAGTAGTAAATATTGTTACCATCGAAAGAAATCACAGGATGAATGCTTGAATAATCCGCAGGTGAAATCATTTTAATAGAATTATTTTTTATATCATAGCTGTAAATTCCATTCACGGGTTCTTCAAGATTTTCGAAAAATGTTTCATTCTCTCCATCGAAAATCAAATGTGTTTTATTTTTATTATATGTAAAAACAGAAGCACTGCTTGGATAAACTTTTGCATCGGTCAGAGCTTTCATCAAAGAATACTTATTTATAATATTTCCCTGCAAATCAAATTCATAAACGTCTTTCATATCATGTGTGAGAATGCTCTTTGAATCCGGAGCCCAGCTTGGCGAATAAAAACCTGCTGTGAATCCTGTAGTCACTCTATACGGTTCGGTTAAATTAACATAGTTTGAATTATCAGAATTGACAATTGCAATATCCCAGTCATTGCCGTTCCAGTAATTGAAAACAAGATACTTTCCATCGGGAGAATATTTCGGTTCATAGCTGTTGCTTCCGGGAACAGAAGTGAATCTGATAAACTCAGGAGTTAATGGTAAGATTCCATTAGGCTGAATTTTATAGATAGCAATATAACGATTTCCCATTGAATCGGTTTCAGTGAATGCAATTGCATTACCCTCAGGTGAAATGGAGTGCTGATAGCCGTCGAAAAGTTTTGCTTCCGATTTAAAGGCAAAATCATATAGATAAATCGTGCCCGTTCTTTCAAATGCCATTTTTTTCTGAGCAAATGCAATATTACAAATCAAAACAAATGCGCAAATGCTTAATATAATTTTTTTAATCATTTTTTACTTTCTTTTTCCGTGAGCTGCAATAATTTTAGATTTAATGCCGCCGCGTAATGAAAAGTTTCCCTGGACTTCCATCCATCTCGGCTTCAAAACGGAAACAAGGTCTTCAAGAATCCTGTTTGTAACATTCTCATAAAAAATTCCTTCGTGACGGAATGATTGCAAATAAAATTTATATGATTTAAGCTCCACGCATTTTTTATCGGGTATATAACTTAATATGATATTGCCAAAATCCGGCTGACCAGTTTTTGGACATACGGAAGTGAACTCGGTTGCTTCGTGAATAATCACATAATCTCTTTTTGGAAATGAATTATCGAATGTTTCAAGAAGCTTAATTTTATCGGGATTTTGTTCGATAGGATTTATTTTCGCCATAAAAACAATTTATTAGTAATGTTTTCAAATTTAAAGTTAATATTTTACGGGTTTGTCATTGTGAACGAAGTGAAAAATCTCACCCATTTAAAGAATGGAATCTTTTGTTTTGTTTATAAATGACACTTTTAAATGGGCTAACAGTTAAAATTTAAAATTGTTAAATTTGTAAGTTATGAATAAACAATTACCTATAGCGACTTATGGTATGGATGTCCTTACAAAGAAAACCGTACCTGTGAAAGAAATTACACTTGAGCTAATAAAAACCATAGAAAATATGTTTTTTACAATGCACGAAGCCGATGGAATCGGGCTTGCTGCGCCTCAAATAGGGATAAATTCGTCTTTTCTTGTTATAGACGTTTCTTTTCTGAAAGAATACAGCGATGTGAAACCATTAACAATGATTAATCCGAAAATTGTGGATTCACATGGAGAGTGGTTCAGTGAAGAGGGATGTCTGAGTATTCCGGGAATCCGCGTTGAAGTACCGAGAGCAGAAAAAATTTTTGTGAAATATACTGATGCCAATATGAAAGAAGTTGAACTCGAGGCGGATAAACTTTTAGGAAGAGTGATTCAGCATGAAGTTGACCACCTCAACGGAAAACTTTTCATAGATTATTTAAATGCAGAACAGAAAAAAGAAATAAAAAAAGAGCTGGATAAAATTAAGAAAGGAAAAGTCGAAGCTCCGTATCCGCTGATAATAAATAAAGATAAATTTATTTATTAATACACAAATGATGGATATCGTGTTTATGGGTACACCCGAGTTTGCAGTTCCGTCTTTGAAAATACTTGATGACAGTGGTTATAATATAAAAGCTGTTGTTACAGTTCCCGATAAACCTAAGGGACGCGGATTGAATGTTCAGGAATCTGATGTAAAAAAATTTGCCAAGGGGAAAAATTACAAGATTTTACAACCTGCGAAGTTAAATGATGATGAGTTCATTAACAAGTTGCGAGAGTTAAATGCGGATTTGTTCGTTGTTGTCGCATTCAGAATTCTACCTGAAAAAGTTTATACTATACCGAGATTAGGAACGTTTAATCTGCATGCATCGCTTCTTCCTAAGTATCGCGGCGCAGCACCGATTAACTGGGCAATAATGAACGGCGATAAAACAACCGGAGTAACAACGTTCTTTCTCGATAAATCGGTTGATACAGGGAAAATAATTGAACAAAGAGAAATTGAGATTTCAAATGATGACACCGCAGGAACTTTACATGATAAGTTAAAAGTTTTAGGAGCTGAAACGGTTTTATCGACGGTTAAAAAGATTGAATCAGGAAACGTTGAGTTAATAGCACAGGATAATAGCAGAGCAAGTAAAGCTCCTAAGATTTTCAAAGATGGCTGCAGAATTGATTGGACAGGATTTGCAATTGATATTCATAATAAAATTAGAGGACTGTCACCTTATCCGACAGCATGGACGCTTTTGAAATATAAGAATCTGAAAATATTTAAATCGAAACTGACAGAAATCACAAGCAATGAGAAACCCGGATATATTGATGTAACGGATAATAAAATTTTAGTAAATACTTCTGATAAAAAATTAGAAATTCTTGAATTGCAATTAGAGGGGAAGAAAAGAATGAGTTCCGAAGAATTTTTAAGAGGTTACAAAAAAGAAAATTTAATAAAGTTTGAATAAGAATGGGATTCCCGCCTTCGCGGGAATGACTTCAAAATTATAACGCTATGGCAAAGGCAAAAGAAGTTAATCCGACAAAAATAAGATTAGACGAAATCGAAAAAGACTTAGCTAATCTTCGTTCGCAAAAAGATGAATTGATTGCGCATTGGAATTTAGAGAAAGATCTTATAAAAACAATTAGAAGCTCAAAAGAGGAAATTGAAAATCTGAAAGCAGAAGCGGACAGGTATGAACGCGAGGGAAATCTGGCAAATGTTGCTGAGCTGCGTTATGGAAAAATTCCTGAGCTTGAAAAAACGATTAACGCAAAAACCGAGGAACTTGCAAAAGTTCAGGAAAATAAAAAAATGCTGAAGGAAGAAGTCGACGCAGAGGATATTGCAGAGATTGTTTCAAGATGGACAGGCATTCCCGTTACCCGAATGATGGAAAGCGAACGCATGAAGCTTCTTAAGATGGAAGAAAACCTTGCTCAGAGATTAATCGGACAGGAAGACGCAGTAATTGCAGTATCAAATGCTATAAGACGTTCACGTGCGGGCTTGCAGGATGAAAATAGACCGATTGGTTCGTTTATATTTCTCGGAACTACCGGTGTCGGAAAAACAGAGCTTGCAAGAGCACTTGCTGAGTTCTTGTTTGATGATGAAAAAGCCATTGTCCGAATTGACATGAGCGAGTATATGGAAAAATTTTCCGTTTCGCGTTTAATCGGTGCGCCTCCGGGATATGTGGGTTATGAAGAAGGCGGTCAGCTTACCGAAGCCGTTCGCAGACGCCCCTATTGCGTGGTACTTCTCGATGAAATCGAAAAAGCGCATCCTGATGTGTTTAATATTCTGCTTCAAGTTTTGGATGAAGGAAGATTGACTGATTCAAAAGGCAAGACCGTTAATTTCAAAAACACAATTATTATAATGACTTCGAATCTTGGTTCTCATTTAATTCAGGAGCAGCTGCAAAAAATAACAGAAAAAAATCGTGATGATATTATGAACAGTCTGCGTGTTAAATTGTTAGATTTACTTAAAGCGACAATTCGTCCCGAGTTCCTGAACAGAATAGACGAGATTATTCTATTCAAACCTCTTACACAATCCGAAATCAGATTAATAGTCGATTTGCAGATGACACAAACCATGAGACGACTTGAGCATAATAATATTAAGCTTATTGTTCCTGATGATGTTAAAGATTGGCTTGGCAAGCTGGGATATGACATTCAATTTGGAGCCCGACCTTTAAAGAGAGTTATTCAAAAGTATATTACAAATAAACTTTCCGAAAAAATACTTTCAGCAGAATTCCTTCCGGGGGATACTATTCGGTGTGAATTGAGCAACGACGGAGCCATTGAATTCGTAAAAGAAAATAAATAATGATAAATTATACCGAGAGTTATTTCGATCTTAAACTTTTAAAAATTTCCGATATTAAGTTACACGAAAACACCGAAAACAAGAGGTTAAGAAATATTTTCCAGAGAATTTCTCACGATAAGTTTTTGATGAACCCTGTCATAGTAGCAAAATATGATAATGATTATATACTTATCGACGGCGCAAACAGGCTAAGCTCTCTTCAAGAAATCGGATGTAAATTAATTCTTGCCCAAATAATCGACTATAAAGATAAAGCAATTAAGCTTTTAAGCTGGAATCATTTTGTATATGATTTTGAACTTTCAAGGTTGATTGAACTTTGCGAAAAAGAAGGATATAAATATGAATATACTGATATAAGAAACGGACAAAAAGATGCCTCAAAAGGAATAAACAAAGTTTTAGCTTCAGATATTGAAAACAATAAACATATTTTGATTACTTTCAAAAATAATTTCGAACAATCTTTAGAAGCGCTTCTGAAAATCACTTCACTTTATGCGCACAAATATATTTTTGACAGAACAGAATCAGATATTAAGATTAAGGAGCTTCAAAAGTTTTCACGCAAGAAAGGCGTATTGATTGATTTCCCTGATTTCAAAAAAGAGGATATCGTAAAAATTGCAAGAAATAATTTAAAAATCCCAACAGGAATCAGCAGGCATATTTTGAAAAACAGGGTTTTGCATGTTAAATATCCGATTAAGAATTTACTCGATGAAAATAATTTAGATAAGAAATCCAAAGAGCTTGAAAAACATTTATACAAAAAGATTGATGATAACAAAGTTAGGCAGTATAAAGAATCTGTAATCATTTTTGACGAATAATAATTTTAGAAAATGAATGAGGTTCCCGCTTTCGCGGGAATGACTTCACAAGGAAATATGTCGGCAGAATTTTTCATAGCAAGAAGATACTTATTTTCAAAAAAGAATGTAAATTTCATTACGATAATTTCTATTATCTCCATTATAGGTGTTGCAACAGGTGTAGCGGCGCTGATAATTGTATTATCGGTATTTAATGGATTTAACACACGAGTTTCGTCGATTTTAATCGGATTCAATCCTCATATAAGAGTAGAATCTGCAGATGGAAAGACTCTGGATGATGTTTCGGAAGTCGAGACGAAGCTTAAAGATGCAGGCGTGAAAAAATTTTCACCCTATACATTGAACAAAGGATTAATTTCTACTGAGAACCTGAACAAAGCAATCGTAGTTAAAGGGGTTGACGAAAATAAAATCGGTGACGTATCAGGATTGAAAGAAGTACTCAAGCTCGGCTCAATGGATTTAAAAAACGATGGTGTAACCGGTGGGATTGTAATTGGCAGAATATTAGCCGGTGAAATGCGCAGTCTTGAAGGCGATACTGTAACCATCATAAGTCCTGCGGGAATGGAAAAATCTCTGACACAGTTTGTTGAACCGAAGACCATGAAATTTGTTGTAACGGGAATCTATGAAGCCGACAACATTGAATTTGATTCAAAGTTTGCTTTTATTTCAATTCCTGCATCACAGGAGCTTTTTGAAATTGAAGATAAATATAATGGTGTCGAGGTTCGCTTTGATGACATTAAAGATTCGGAGAAGGAAAAATCGGTAATTCAAAATTTGCTTGGTGATAAATATAAAGTTAATACATGGTTTGATTTAAACGCGGATTATTATTCAATCATGACAATTGAACGCTGGGTAGCGTTTATTATTCTGAGCTTAATAATCATCGTTGCATGCTTTAATATTCTTGCATCACTTACAATGACAGTAATTGAAAAGAAACGGGACATAGGAATACTTAAAGCAATGGGTGCAACTGATGGAAGCATCAGAAGAATTTTTTTATTTGAAGGATTATCTGTTGGTGTAATAGGTATTGCCGCAGGGTTTATTATGGGTGTCGGAATAACCATACTCCAAAAAACTTACGGCATATATAAGCTCGATACAAAAATGTACAGCGTAGATGCTCTGCCTGTCGAGTTGAGATATTCGGACTTAATGATTATACCGCTTGCAGCGTTACTACTTTGCTATCTGGCTTCGTTATATCCTGCTTCAAAAGCAGCAAAAGAAAATCCTGTGAGCGCAATAAGATGGGAGTAAAACAATTAACAATTTGCAATTAACAATGAACAATTAATGGAATTATTACTAAAAGCATCTGACATAAAAAAGTCGTATAAGATTGACAAGAAAAACCGTCTTCAGGTTTTGAAGGGGATTAATTTAGAAATTTTTAAAGGTGAAATAATTGCAATTGTGGGTAAGTCAGGAGCCGGGAAAAGCACATTGTTGCATATACTTGGAACGCTTGACAAAGCAGATTCGGGAAAGATTGAAATAGAGGACAAAAATATTTCTTCATTTAACGACAAGGAGCTTGCTGATTTCCGTAACACAAGCGTGGGATTTATATTTCAGTTTCATCATCTTCTCCCTGAGTTCACAGCACTTGAAAATGTTTTAATGCCGGCACTTATTGAGGGCAAAGATGCAAAAGAAAGAGCAAAAGAACTCCTGAAAACAACCGGTGTAAACAACAGAGAAGACCATAAACCTTCTGAAATTTCCGGCGGTGAAGCTCAAAGAGTTGCCATTGCACGCGCATTGATTAACTCACCTAAAATTGTATTGGCAGACGAACCAACAGGAAATCTTGATACTGAAAATGCAAATGCAATTATAAATTTAATTTTCGAACTGCGTAAAAAGTTAAACCAGACTTTCGTAATAGTAACTCACAATGAAGAATTTGCAAATAAATGTGACCGGATTATTAAAATGCAGGACGGACTTATTATCTAACATTTACCAAATGGTAACATTTAATTTACATTTAGCACAAGATTAGTTATAATAAATTTATATATTGAATTAAAACTTTTGGCGGATAAAGAAACGAAAATAAAGACCTCAGACCTTAACTTATTTTATGGAAAAGTTCAAGCGCTTTATAACGTAAATACTGAGATTAAGGAAAACTCCATTACTGCTCTAATAGGTCCGTCAGGATGCGGTAAAACGACTTATCTAAGGACGCTCAACAGAATGAACGATTTGATTGACGGAGTGATTATTAAAGGAAAAATTATTATTGACAGCATCGATATTTATGAAGGCAAGGTTGACGTTGTAAATCTCAGAAAAAGAGTCGGAATGGTTTTTCAGAAGTCAAATCCATTTCCTAAATCGATTTATGAAAATGTTGCATATGGTCCCCGCATTAACGGAGTCAGAAAGAAAAAAGAACTCGATGAAATTGTCGAATCAAGCTTAAAGAAAGCGGCAATATGGGAGGAAGTGAAAGACCGTCTCGATGAATCTGCAATGGGACTTTCAGGCGGACAGCAACAAAGAGTTTGCATTGCTCGCGCGTTGGCAGTTGAACCGGAAATTTTATTGATGGATGAACCGGCAAGCGCACTTGACCCGATTTCAACTTCTAAAATTGAAGAGCTCATATTTGAACTTAAAAAAAATCTTTGCATCGTCATTGTAACTCACAACATGCAGCAGGCAGCGAGAGTGAGTGACTTTTGTGCTTTCTTTTTAAATGGCGAATTGATAGAATTCGACTTGACGCGAAAAATGTTTACTGAACCCAAAGATGAACGAACTCAAAATTACATTACCGGTAAATTCGGTTAATATAAAATTTTAATTTTAACTTATGTATAATTATCTAGAAGAAGAACTCGACCAGCTCCGGACAAGAATTATTAAGATGGGAAGTCTTGTAGAAGAGCAGATTGAATTTGCATTCAAAGGACTTTTTGAAGCAAATCTTGATTTGGCAAATCTTGTAAAAGAACGTGATGATAAAGTCGATAAATTCGATGTAAAAATCGATAAGCATTGTCAGAGAATATTCGCGCTTACACAACCCGTTGCTGTTGATTTGCGCCTCATAATGTCAGCTTTGAAAATCAATAATGACCTTGAGAGAATGGGCGACATTGCTGTTAACATTGCCGAAAGAACCGAACCCCTAATGAACGATATAGCTCTTCTTAAACAAGTTAAAATCGACGAGATGGCTGTGCTTGTTCAGAAAATTGTAAGAAGCAGTATCGATTCATTTGTCAATAACGATAGAGAGCTTGCGCTTGAAATCATTAAGCTTGATAACAATGTTGACGAAATGGACATAAAGATTTTTAATGAGCTTATAAGCATAATGGAAAATGATAAGTCACGCATAAGAGCTTGTTCTCATGCTATTACTTTATTGAGGAATGTTGAAAGATTATCAGACCATGCCACAAACATTGCCGAAGATGTTTATTTCCTTACAGATGCAAAAATTATTAAGCACCGCAAAGATATTGATGAGCTTGATAAGCCGAAAACAACCGAATAAGAATTATTATTTATATTGAATACTTGAAAAATGATGAGCATTATATCATGATATGAAATATATTGCGCTGCTAATTGCATTATTAATAACCGCCTTTTTATCACCCACTTCCCTATTAGCGCAGGACTCGCTTCGTTATCAAATTCCCGATTCAATCAGATATGCCGCATTCGATACAAATGTAATCAAAGGAACAAATCGTTTGTCAAATACTTCCGAAGTTTTTAGTTATAATGAATATATATGGAGCGACAAACGCTCGCTTTCAGAAATTTTAGAAATGAGAAATGGGTTTAGAGTATTTAATGAAGGGTTTGGGCAGAGAAATGAATTTATAGACCTTACTTACCCATATCTCAATGTTCCTGTTTACAGGGATGGTTTTAAAATGAATATACTTGATTCACAATTTGATACTGAAAATCTTTCGATTAATGAAATTGACAGTATTGAGTTAATATCTTCGATAAGTTCATATTTATACAGTAATACATTTTCGACATCTTCAATTAATGTAATTTCAAAAAACGTTGTACAACCACAGCCATTTTCGCAATTAAGATATTCTCAGGATAGGTATGATGCATTGTTTGCCGATGTTTATTTTTCTCAATCATTTTCCAGAAAATTTAATTTGCAATTAGGATTGACTAAAGGTTCTAATGCAGGAAGATACACAAATTCGGATTATGACAAATGGCAGACAAGGACAAGATTAAATTTTTTCTTAAATCCTAATTTTAATATACTAACAAATTTTTACTACAATACTATTGACCGCGGATTATTCGGCGGGTTACAAAATGACAGCAGTGCTGCAGTACGGAACGATTCCTCCAGGATAAAGTATAAAAATATTTATTTTAACACCGGAATTTATTTTAAATTATTCAGTGATAAGAGCCACTTAACGAAAGTCACATATAGTTACATAAATTCACTTTACAATCTTGAAAAAGGTTATGCTGATTCCATTTTGTTGCCAAATAATGGCGGACATTCTATCTCAAATGAAGTCAACTTAAATCAAAATTTTAAAATTAATATCTTTAAAAATGTTCCTTCGAATTTAATTTTAAATGCAAATTATGATAATGTTAAATATGATGATGGAATTAATATACAGACGTATTCAGGTTTTCTAAAATATGATATTAATTATAATGATTTAGATGTTTCTTTATTTTTTAAGCACACTAAAGCAACCATGCAAGACAATACCGACAATTCCGAATTGATAGTAAATCTAAACTCACCCGGAATAGAAGCTTATTACAAACTAATTAACAAAGAAAATTTAAAACTTAAACTATATGGTGGTGTAAATTATTCCGGTAGATCAAGTAATTTATCAGCAAAATCAATTAATTTCAACAATAATGAAGCAGGATTCGATTTTACTTTTAAATCATTATTTTTGAAGTTCCGGTACACAAGGTTAATCGTCACCAATGATATAGATTTCATAAGATTAATATTTACACCCGGAAACATAACTGTGGAATCATTTTATAGCGATTATTATTATCAGTCATTTAAAGGAAATATAAAATTTAAAATTTGGGATATAGTTCTTGACTTGGTAAATGATAATTATACTTACACTGACGGTGATAAGAATTTATTTAGAGGAAATATATTTTATGAAAATAAGTTTTTTAATAATAATTTGGACTTAAAAACCGGCTTTATTGTAAAATATTATACCGGATTTAAACTTTATGATTATTCTGTTTCCCCAACAAAATTATATGAACCAGTTATTACCAATGTTGATTTTTATATCGGTGCGCGCATCGGAAGTGCAAATGTGAATTTCACACTTGCAAATTTATTTAACAGGTTTAATTATGATACTTACTTATTTCCTTATGATGACAGGGGCGGATTTGCTAATGTGGTTTCGAGGTTTACTATTGTGTGGGATTTTCTGAATTAGAGCTTTCCAATCTAAGAAAAGCTTCGTAAACTTTTTTCACCGAAATATTATTAATGCACTTAAATTCGTCGCTTCCCTGCCAGATACACTCAACAGGCTTAGGAGAGTTGTAGAAACAAGGACTGCAATTCAAATCCAATCTCACAATTTCATGATGACATTTCCAAGGGTATAATTCCTTCCAGTTGGTATAAGCAAATATTGCTACTGTCGGAATTTTAAAAGCTGCTGCAGAATGCAGAAATGCAGTATCGTTTGAAATAAAATAATTACAATATTTCAATCGAGCCATTGAGTCCATATAATTATCAGTTGAAGCGATAATTCCCTGCCCGTTCAGCATACGGCTTATTTCATTGTTCAAATCAAATTCATTTCCAAATAATAGAATAATAGAGTTGTGTTTATTAATTAAGCTGTTACAGAGCTCAGCATATTTATTTTTATCCCAGCGCTTGTGAATATGGTTTTTCAATGTTGATGAACCTGCATGAATGCCAATTATTTTTTTATTTTGAGGGTTAGCCTGTTTAATCCATTCCCGTGCTCTTTCATCATCCTCATTACTCAAAAAAATCTCCATTGAACCGATTTCATCTTCACTTGCCGAAATTATTTTATTCACCAAATCAAAATTCTGAAGGACATTATGCCGGTCTTTGATTTCAGGAACCCTGATATTATTTAAATATTCAGCTCTGATAAAATTAGAATGGATATATGAATGCGACATTCTTTTCTTTGCTCCAAGCAAATAATTCAAAAAATTATATTCAAATCTGTTAGACGGATAAACATTTATGGAAACATCATATTTGTTTCTTTTTAAATTAGAAACTTGTCTGAGAGAAACCGATTTAGTCTGTTTAAGAAATTCAATGTGATAAACGTTGGCTAGGTAAGGATTATGTTCATACATTTCTTTCACGGACTTGAACATAACAAGCATGTCGATTTGCGAATCAGGAAGATGTTTCTTTATGAGAGGAAGCAGCGGTGAAAACATAAGCGCATCTCCATTGCCGGAAAGAGCATTTATTAAGATTTTCAAAGCTAAAACGTGATTTTAGGTTCAAATATTTCCGATAAAACCGGAATTTTTACGAACAATAAAATTACGAAGCATACAACCAAAAGGATGCAGATGAACATCAGTCCTTTTTGTCTGTAAAGTTTTTCAGGATATTGAACAGGGCTGTTATGAATGAAACTTATTCTTATATACTCGGCAACAAGCAATGAAAGTATGGGGCTTATAAGTATCAACTCGAATTTATATCTTATCAGAAATACTGCCGAGCTAAAAGAAAATAACGATGCATAAAAAATTATGCTCGTGATAAGCTTTGCTTCAGTATATCTGCTCAAAGATTTCCTATAATTTTTCACCGTGTCCTGATTGTCAATAAATCTGATTTCACCTAAGCGCTTGGAAGCCATAAAGAATGCACCAATCATCCAATAAGCGATAATTATTGAAAGCGGCGGAATGAAAGCAGTTGTTACGATAAACCAGCCCAGCAAAAATCTTATCGAATTATTAACAGATTCCGAAAGCACATCGACATAGACCAAATCTTTTGTTCTGAAGGGCTTCACATTATAAAATACACCCATTATCAGAAGAAAAAGATTTACCAAAAGGAAAGGAACATTGACAAAGTATGATATTCCTAACCCTAAAGCTATTAAAATAAAATATTGAAGATAAGCATAACCTGTTTTTATTTTACCTGAAGGAACCGGACGAAATTTTTTGACGGGATGCTCCATGTCATAAGGCGCATCGAGAAGCTCATTGATTGTATAGTTAGCAGATGCGATAAAACAAACAGCCATAACCCCTAATACAAGATTCAGAACGAAATGAGCATCAAAGGTTACTCCTGCAAAAAGAAATGCCACGAGTATTCCCGGTATCATAAAAACATTTTTGAACCAGTGGTCGGGACGCGCAATCTGTATATATGGAATTAATGCTTTCACTTTAATTATTTTTGAATAAACGCAACCATGCTATCGCGTAAGTTTAAACGAACAGGAAAATTATTCAATGAATCAATTTTGCCTATCTGCTTATTTAAAAATCCAATTGGCAGATAATTAGATAAACGTTTATATAGATATCCGAAGGGAAGATACCAAACCTGACGCGTAAATCTTATTAGCTTCAAACCCGATTTCTTTATTGCATACGCCAAAGACTTCTGATTAAAATATCCGATATGAGCTAAACGGAAATGCCACCATTTTTCTTTGAGTTTCTTGGCAAGAACACTATTGCAATCTGGTGTGGCAATTATAAGCAAGCCTGAATCGTTTAAATAATTCTTAAGAGTTTCTAAAAATTCAAGCGGGTTAGACAAATGCTCTATTACATCAACAGCAAAAATTATATCGAATTTTTTATTCTTAAGTTCATCATTCGGAACAATCCCTTCAATAATATTTATACTGAATAAATCTTTTGCTTTTTGAACGAGCCATTTACTTGGTTCGACTCCGGTTGCATCAAGTCCTCTTTTCTGAGCTTCGTTAACCATTAAACCCACACCTGCTCCGACATCCAAAACTGTTTTTGCATCCGGTTTTTGCTTTAATGCTGCTTTCAAAAGATGCTGCATTTCTTTTATTCTTGGCTTCAAACTATCAATATAAGATTCATCTTCGAGATTTTCATACAGCTCAATTATGTTCTCAGGAAGCGGGTATGCAAATACAAAAGAACAGTCATTGCATTTGTATAATGGCAGAGTTTTCCCATATCTGTCATCAGTAATTCTCACATCTGTCGATTTTAAATTCTTATCAATTTCCTGATTCATAAACACGGAAACATTTGAACCATCGCATAACCAGCATTTCAATTTAGTATCAGTCATTGAAAAATTAAGAATTAAGTTTTTCTATTAAGGGAATCAACTCACTTAAAGTATTTATAGTATAGAATTTATCGGATGACTCTTTCTTGTGCAGCAGCACGGGTACAAAATTTGCGTCAATTGCTCCTACCATATCGATATGACTCCTATCACCAACATAAGCTATCTCTTGCGGCTGCAAATTCAAAATTTGGGCTACTCTTGTGAAGCCAAGAGAACTTGGTTTTAAGAAGTCTATGTCTTCATCGGTCGAACATTTAATCAAATCCATGTCATCTTTTATTCCCAATGCTTCAGCTTTTCTCATACACGGGTAATCTGAAAGTAAACCGATTCTAAAATTATTTTTTTTAAGCCAAGCAATGACAGAATCTAAATCTTTATACTTGCTCTTTGAAATAAATGGTAATGGCTTTATATGAATCCATTCATTAATAATCTTATAAACATCATCATAATTCATTCCGAACTTATCCGCGGTAATCTGAACCTGTGCCTTAAACTTATTTTTAGTTTTCGCGTCAAACCTGAGATGCTCATGAAATTTTCGGTATGACAAAACAATCTTTAAATATTTATAAGTCCTTATAGGTGATTTAAGAAAATTTACAAAAATCATCCAAAGGACATATCTTCTCAGTTTAGTTTCATTATAAAGAGTTCCATCGACATCAAAAACAACAGCTTTTATTTTCTGTGACATACAATCAAAAATTATTTCTTCTTAAAAGCAATAAATCCAAACACAACGAGACCAATTAAACTTGCGATAAGCACACTCAAAGAAATTGTTTTACCTTTGTTAAAGTTATCCGAATCGAAAACAAATTCAACGGTATGATTTCCCTGCGGAATCGTAATCGCACGCAAACAATAATCAGCTCTGATGATTTCAGTTTCTTTTCCGTCAACAAAAGCTTTCCATGCTGGATAATATATTTCGCTTAACAATAACACACCGTTTTTATCCGTTTGGACATTCAGTTTTATGCTGTTAAGATTATATTCATTAATAGTAACGCTGTTATTTGTCAAAGAATCTGCCGGCTGAATCTCAACACCCGGATTTTTTTCAAGAACAACCGTTTTATTATAATTAAATTCTGGAGTTTTCATATAATTAATTATTCCATCTTTATCGGAGATGACTTTATAATCATAAAACATTTTTGCTCGCGGCATATATCCTGAGTTTTCAACTAAACCGGCACGATTCCCTGCAACTGAAATCTTATATTTTACGTTAAGTAAATCCAGACTTTGTTTGTTGCTGGTATCTGTTTTTGACGGAGGTATTTTTCTGTCAAGTGTCAGCACATTTACTCCCTCGATTAATTGAATACCATCAATAAGACCTTGTTGACGCTGCATTAACATATTGCCGCCCTCACGCATGTTCACTCTGAATTGGTCATTAGGATTTGACGGCTTAAATTGCGCCATCTGAGAAGCATTTTGTGAATATAAAGACTGCGGACTTTGAGTTCCGTTATTTTGATCAAAACCAAACGAATACAAATCTATTGATAAGACTAAAATTGTTAAAACAAAGAAAGTATTAATATTAATTTTACTGCTTATAAATAAAAAGAAAACTCCTAAATACAAAATTGAGAACATCAAAAAGACGTTAACTTGTTTTGTTATCCATGAACCTATTTCGGCTTTCTCGGATAGCGGAAAGAATGATTTAAAAATTCCTATGTATGAACATAAAACAAACAGCAAAACAAAACCTCCGCAATACAATAAATATTTTTTATCGAAATATTTAAAGAAGTTTTTGCTATCAGAAGTTAATCTGTCAATACCGAACGCTGCGATTAAGCCAAGACAAAATGTAAACAAGAAGGTTACGTGACCGGGATTTCTGAATTTATTAAAAAACGGAATTATATCAAAAAATAGTTTATGTACAAAGAAATTTCCACCGAACGAAAACAATAATGCCATAACACCAAACAAGAGAAAAAACATTAATGGGAAGTTTGAATTACTTTTGTTATTCCAATAATACCGGATTGCGGGTATAAAAATAAATATAACTAAAAGCGAAAGATAAAGGGTCGAAATAGTGAACATCCACGCGCCTTCCTGATGCCCTCCTGCTTTTGCAACACTCCAGTATTGCATATCTCCCGAACTTTCATTCCAGTTAAATGTTCCGAATATTTTAGGAGTAAATAAAGTGAAAATATCAAGAGGATGAACGGAACCCTGCTTTCCAAAATCATAAGAAATACTTTGCCTTTCAGAATTGTCGGAAAATTCACTTGTCGAAATTAACTGTACTGAAGAAATCCCAGCAGCAATAATAACAATTGCAATATATGAAACAATAAGCTTATATATATTACTTATAGCTTTGCTCTTATAATTTTTATAACAGAGATATAAAACAAAACAGCCGAGAAAAATAAAATTAAAGAAAAATGTCTGAGGATAACCACCAAGAACACTAAAAGCCATCGAAAGTCCGGCAAGGATAATATAAAAATATTTTCCGGTATTAATGAATTTCAAAATTAGCAAAAGTGCAAGCGGCATCCATATCAATGATTCCAAAAGATTCATATGAATCATGTGAATAATCATAAAGCTTGAATAAGTAAAAATCATTGCGAACACAAATGATGCCAGACGGTTGAGCTTAAATTCTTTCGCAAGATAAAAACATATAACAGAAGCTATTAAAAAATGCAGGACTATGATATTCTGGACAACAAGCGGACTCAGTGCATCATTCGATACAAAAAACTTCATTATATAATTAAGAGGATAAAGTATTCCAATTTGCGGGTCTGCAAAAAACGGTGTTCCTGAAAACGCAAAAGGATTCCACATTGGGAAAATTCCTTTAGCAAGAGATACCGCCATTAAATATTTGCCGGGATAATAAACATATGGGAAGTCATCGTGAAGCCACCTGCTGCCGGTCAGTAATTCACGAAAAATAACAACCCAGAAGACGGTAAGTATTAAAAGAAAAAACCAATCAGTCTGGAATATATTGCTTAATTGAAAGCTAACGGATTGGTTTTTAGTATTAGTAGATTTTTTTTTCAAACAGCTTAATTACCTGACATTTTTTTCCTTATTTCATCTATCTTGGTCTTTATTGTCTGGTCGTTAGGATTCATTGACTGAAGGCGCTGAAGAATTTCAATTGCCTTTGCATATTCCTTTTTCGTTTCATAAACATCCATCAAGATTCTGTAAGGATTGTAATAGTTCTGAATATTCGTAGGATTCTGTTCAATGTCCTTCAAAGCAGAATTTTCAATGTCAGTGCTTAATGCATCGAACTTAGATCTTTCTCCAAGCTTCAGATAAAGCATTGCAGCATGATATTTTATTCTGTAATCCATCGGAACCACATCAGGAGGAATATATTGCATCATTTTATCCAGCGTTTCAATTGCTAACGGATAAGTAGATGAATCCATTGAATATACTTCTGCCAATCTAAGATATAAAGTTCTATATGTTTGTATATTTCTATTGTGATTTTCATCAAAGAAAATATTTTTGTCATTCAGCCCTCTGTAAATAAATCCATAGTGTTGTGTATTAGTAGGTGTCTGCACGGGTTGCAATAAGCTCTGACTCATAATATTCACATCCATAGCAAGTCCTGAAGCATCCGCAGCTTTATAAGGAACAAGCCTCTGAGCCATACCACCCAGTACAAGATAGTCTCCTAATCCGATAAAATTATCGTCTGTTACTGTCACTGAGAAATAAATAGGTCTCTGCCATTTATTTGCTCGGATAATGTCAAATACTAAAAGGTCATTTGCCTTAACGGCAGTTATCATTCTTCCCTGATATTGTTGTTTAATCGTAGCGGGAATTTTAAAATTAATTTTATTCGGTAAGTCAGGACGGTTCTGCATTGAATCAGGGTATGCAGTTTTAGGAACGTCAAGCGAAAACACTTTATTCTCGTCCCACTCTACAGGAGATAATTTTCTTAACTGTTCATCAGTATATGTCATCGGTACAGGCAATGCTCCGTATGGTCTGCTGTTTTTTAACTGCAGATTATACCAATCGGTCTGCGCAAGAGATAAATTCACAATTCTTACATCCTGTCTTACACCATATACTGCCTGAAGGCACCAGAGAGGGAACGTATCATTATCACCGTTTGTAATAAGGATCGCATCCTTTTCCACACTCTGAAGAAGATTATAAGCATAATCATACGGAAAGTAATTATTGTGTCTGTCGAGATATTTGTAATTTGCATTGAGCATGTTCAGCGGAACAATGAAAAGAGATATGATGAGAACGCCGCTAACAATAGGGACAAGAGGTATAGAATCCTTTATGACTTTGATAAACCATTCAATAATCCCTGCAACTCCCACTGCAATCCACATACAAAATATCATATATGCCCCCACATAGAAATAGTCCCGTTCCCGGGGTTGCGGATCCTGCTGGTTCTGATAAAGTGCAGTTATAATTCCAAAAAGCAGGAAAGCAAAGAAAAAGACAAGCGCAAGCTTCCAGTCTCGCCGGAAGTGGAAAAATACTCCAAACAATCCGATGAAAAATGGAATTCCCCATAATTTTTTAATATCCCAATCGGCTCCCTGGTCATGACTTGCTCTTCCTATAAACTGCCAGAAGAGGTATCTGTTAAACATCTCACCAATCTGATAACTCATCAAAAAATCCATATCACTTGAATAATTCTGCCAAGTTCTTTGATGCTGAGGCTCTTGTGAATATCTTCTCGGTAAAAACAACGGCTGGTCGCCATATTGTTCACGATTCAAATATGATAAAAGACGTTCTATGTTATTAGGTGTGTTCTCATTAATCGGTAAATTATCAACATTAGACCTTAACAAGACTCCTGCATATGTCGAATATCCCAGAATAATAAGAAAAATAGACATGCAGGCAATATTTAGAATCGAATTTTTTGTTTTAACGGAATAATAAATTCCAAAAATAACAAGCCCGACAAGAAGTACCGCAAGTATTCCGCTGGTTTCCATGATTGCCGGAAATTTTTTAACAATACCCGGATAGACAATAAAAAACGCTATACTTGATACAACAAATGCTATAAATAACCCCTTCGGAGTATATTGATATCTTCTGAAATAAAATAAAATTCCTGCTATGGCAATACATTGAACAACAATCAGATGGATACCTATCGATAAGCCAACAACAAAAGCCATCATAAGCAGATACTTATCGCTTCCCGCTTCATCAGCTTTCTCCCACCACAACATCATCAGATAAAGGCATAGTCCAATAAGAAATGTTCCGAAACCGTAAACTTCCGCTTCTAAGGCATTGAACCAGAACGATTCGCTGAATGCATAAGCCAATGCACCTATCAAAGCTGAACCGCAGATTAAAAGAATGTCAGCTGTTGTTTTTGGGTATCCTCTCCAGTTCATTATAATCTTTACCATAACCAAATATACAAGAAACACACATGCTGAGCTTGAGAACACTGAGAGGTAATTCATTCTCAATCCAATGTCGCCGGCAATCGGAAGCAGCGTAAACATTTTACCAACCAGAATAAAAAACGGTGCTCCGGGAGGATGCGGAACTCCGAGAGTATATGCACAGGCAATGAACTCACCGCAATCCCAGAATGAAAGTGTCGGCTGAACAGTCATCACGTAAACTACTGAAGCAACTATAAGAACTATTGCTGCAGTAATACGATTAGCTAATTTAAAATCCATTTATGTTGTTTAGGGTTTGAGTTTATTTTTTTTCCGAACGTTCTCTTTTTGATAAAATATTATCAATCAATCCGTATTTCTTTGCTTCTTCAGGCGTCATGTAATTATCCCTGTCGGCATCTTTTTCAATCTTATCAACCGGCTGGCCTGAATGTTTTGAAATGATTTCAAATAAAGTTCTTCGTGTTTTTTCCATTTCTCTTGCGTGGATTATAATATCACTTGTTTGTCCCTGCAAACCACCTGTCCACGGCTGATGCATAAGAATCTTTGAATGCGGTAGTGCAATTCTTTTTCCTGCAGCGCCGCCTGTGAGCAAAAGTTGTCCCATAGATGCTGCCATTCCCACACAAATTGTGGAAACTGCCGGACTTATATACTGCATTGTATCGTAAATTCCCAATCCTGCAGTAACGCTGCCGCCGGGTGAGTTTATATACATCATTATGTCTTTATCAGGGTCTTCTGACTCAAGGAAAATTAACTGTGCAACAATTAATGCCGCAAGCTCATCATAAATTGCAGAGCCCAGAAAAATTATTCTTTCTTTTAATAACCTTGAATAAATATCATAGCTTCTTTCTCCTCTTGATGTCTGTTCGACTACAATAGGAACAAGCTGGTTATTAATACCTGCAACGGTATTTAAACCACTATTTATATAATCACTGTGTTTTTTTATTAAATCTATATTGTGCATGTGTTAAAATTTTAGTTTGAATTAAATCGTTTATACCTCTTCTACTTCTTCCTGTTCTTCAGGTTTCTTAACTTCTTCTATTTCGGTTATTTTTGCATTATCAATAAGGAATTTCATTGTTTTCTCATTTAGGATGTTATTCATAACATCAGGGTTTTTTCCGTAAAGCTCAGCCAATTTATCAGCAGGCATATTATACTTTGCAGCAATGTCCTCTGCAAACTTTTTTATATCCTCTTCTTCAACTTTTATGTTTTCAAGCTCAGCAATCTTTTCTTTTATTAAAAACCATTTTGCCTGCTTTGTTGCATCCGCTTTATTTGCTTTTTTATATTCTTCGATTTGCTCGGAAGTTAGTTTCGCATTTTTACCCTGGCGCTTCTGATAATCTTCGGCAGCGTTTTTTAAGATGTTTTCAACAAACGCATTTGGAACAGTTACATCGTTCTGCTTAAGCAGTTCATTAATTAACTCATTTTTAAGATTTTGTTCAGAGGCATTGTCATAAATTTTGTGCAGTTCGTCTTTAATCGTATTCCTGAACTCATCAAGAGTCTTAATATCTTCTTTCGCGGTAATTTTCTTGAAAAACTCTTCATTCATTTCAGGGGCAACCAGTTTTTCAACTTTAGTTGCAGTTGCCTGAACTTTTTTCTTGCTGCCGTCAGCATCTTTTGTGCTGATTGTTCTTGTTTCACCTTCTTTGATTCCCTTTAAACCTTTTGCAAATTCTTTTGCAAGAGATTTATTGGCAAGATAAACTTTAACGTCTTTCTGAGTTTGACCGATAATGATGTTTCCGTCCTTATCCAAATCCTGCAAATCAAGTGTGACCACATATTCATTATCAAACGCTTCGCTGTCCATTTCAAGCTGTGAATTTTGAAGCTTATGATAATTAATCTCCTCATCGATAAGCGAATCATCGATTACGTATTTCTTTTTCTTAAGTTCAATGCCTTTATAGTTTTCAAGAATTATTTCAGGCTTGACTTCGAACTCTATTTTGAACTGGAATCTTCTTTGCGGCTCGTAATTAAAATCAGTTATTGCGCCGACATCGAGGATGTCGATGTCATTTTCAGTAATATGATTTCTGAAAACGTCATTTGCAATTTCTTCTAGAGCTGAATACTCAAGACTTTCGCCTACCATCTTCTTCACAATTGCAAGGGGTGCTTTTCCTTTTCTGAAGCCGGGAATTGATGCTTTATTTCTGTATTTTACAAGCGCTTTTTCGAAATGAGGCTTTAATTCGTCATATGATAGAATAAACTCAAGTTCTTTTTTGACGCTGTCAATGTCTTTAAAATTTGTTTCCAATAGTTAAAATATAAATTGCGGGAAAATAGTAATTTAAATATAATTTCGTGAGAAATATAAGCCATTAAGATACTTATTAGAATAAGAATTTACAATGAATATAAAAGAGTATATTTACATTTTTATAGTGTTTTTTATATCATTTTATAATACATTTCCTATAGCATTTAATTCAAAAATTAAACAAATATGAAAAAATTAAACTTTAAAACCGCCATTTTAAATTTAATATTTATTTTGGCTTCAGTTCAATTATCCATTGCAGATAATTGGCAATCATTTGGCACAGGAACCTCATCAGATTTGTGGGGAGTTGATTTTATTGATAATAATACCGGATGGGTTGTTGGCAATAATGGTGTGATAAGAAAAACTACAAACGGAGGAGTTAACTGGTCTGCCCAAACAAGCGGTACGTCGCAAGTATTATATAGCGTGGATTTTATTAATGCTAATTTTGGGATTGCTGTCGGAGAAAACAGAACAATCTTAAGAACAGTTAACGGAGGTGATAACTGGATTGCAGTGAATTTGGGTTCAGGAGATAAAATTCGCAGAGTCCACTTTGTTTCAGAGAATTTAATTTTCGCTGTTGGTGATCCCGGTATTGTATATAAATCTAATGACAGAGGAACTAATTGGACTATGATAACTGCTGAGTTTAACGGCGGTTTAAAAGGTTTGGATTTTTCTAATAGCGAAAACGGTTTTGTTGTAGGTCTTTCAGGAAGTGTTTTTAAAACTTCCAATACAGGCAATAATTGGAACTTGGTAAGCATACCGGTTTTGCATACATTGGAAGAGATTGATTTTATAAATAACGATAATGGACTTGCTGTAGGATATAATGCGGCAGTTTACAAAATATCAAACGGAACATGGAATAATATTTCTACCCCATATAGCAACTGGCTTTTCGATGTTGAATATGCTAATGAAAATATTGCTTATGCTGTAGGTGATTTCGGAGCTTTACTTAAAACTACAAATGGAGGATTTACCTGGAATGATGTCTGGGGTGGGACGGTTACTCTTTATGATATATCTATTCCATCAGTTTCAACAGCTTATATTTCAGGTAAAAACGGGACCATATTAAAGGGAACTGATTTAGTAGGAATCACTCCTCTTAACTCAAATGTTCCCGATAAATTCAGTTTGTCGCAAAATTATCCAAATCCTTTTAATCCAAGTACAAAAATAAAATTTGCTTTAGCAAAAAATGAAAATGTTTTGTTAACTGTTTACGATATTACCGGAAAGGCTGTGAAGAGTTTGGTAAACCAAAATCTGAATACCGGCGAATATGAAGTTGAGTTTGATGCAGGTGATTTATCAAGCGGAATTTATTATTACCGGCTTGTGACTAACAGTTTCGCAGAAACAAAGAAAATGAATTTGATAAAATAATTCAAAATTTAATCTGCGGGATTGTAAGTAGTCCCGCAGATTACTTACCTTTCATCCCCTCTAAGATAATTTTAATTAAAATTTTTAGGAGTGAATTAAAAGCTTATATAAGTTATTTTTGTATATGCTCCTGTGGTGTAATGGATAGCACAATAGATTTCGGCTCTATTTGTCAGGGTTCGAATCCTTGCAGGAGTACTAAGCTGTTTTAATTTCTTTTCAAATCTTTATTTTTTTCTTTAATTACTTCAATAAAATCCAATATTTTTTGGGATTTAATTACAACGTGAAGGTTTGAAGGTATTTTAGATTTTATAGAATCTATATTTTCAATCTTTACCATTCCCAATTCTTCATATAAATAGGTATAATAATTTATTCCCAGGAGATAGGTCCTTCGTCCTATTATATAATTTCCTTTGTTATCAACATGTTCATTGTCATAAATAATAATAGGAGATCCACTATTTCCTTTAAAATTAGGAGCATCTACTAAAAATTCTTCACGTCCTCTGTAATTTAATTTATAGGGAGATGAAGTAACCCCTTTTCTAATGACTGGAATATTATTAACATAATCCCATTGTTGTTTGGGATATCCAACAACGTAAACATTTTCTATAAAAGACAATGAATTTATTATTGAGTCATTAGGAATTGAATTTTCAGCAAAAGAAATAATAACATATTTCTGCGGTCCAAAATTTAGTTCAACAAGATTATTGATCGGATAGATTGCAAGATCAACATCCCCATCGGGATGTTTAATCCAATCTGTTTCATCAAAATCGTATGTGAATTTTTGCATATTTCCATAATCTGGTTTTTTATCTTTTACTTTTGTTAAATAAAAAGATACTTTATTAAAACCCTCTATATTATGTTTGTTAGTTAATATATAATGATAAAATTCATTATTAATATTAAACATAAAAACAATTCCAGTGCAAAATCCTTTTATAATACTTTCTTTACTAACTGTCTCATTTGAAAATTCCAAATATATAGTTGAATTAGCAATCTGCTCTGAGATTGTCATTTCTAATTGCAACTGGCCGAATAATATTTTAAAAGGAAATAATGAAATAAAAAATATTATAATAGTTTTTTTAAGCATTTTAATTATTCTCCAAATGAACGTTTAAAATAATGTTTATATTAAAATAATACAAATGAGCACTAAAATTCTTTTTATTACAATAAATTTACAGGGTCGACGTCAATTAAAATCTGGATACTTCCTTTAATTGTATCGGAATATGCTTTTACTTCTTTTAGCTTTTTATTGAGGTATGCTCCGCTTGAGTCTGTGTTTTTTGGAGATTTGATGAGCAAGTGATAACGGTACTGGTCGCGAAGTTTAGAAAACAACGGCTGGCTTGGAGGAAGCATTTTTAATTTTTTCTCGATATCTATTGAGTTCACAAAATTAAACAGTTCTTTGATTTTGCTTTCTGCAAGTAATTGATTTTCTGATTTTGTTTCGATTAAAACCAATCTGCTGAACGGTGGATAATCACATGATTCTCTCTGCATCAATTCTTTATTGTAAAATGACAGGTAATCATGATTTTTTATGTCCTCAAAAACAAAATATTCAGGATGCTTCGTCTGAATAATCACCTCTCCTTCTTTGTCTTTTCTCCCTGCCCTGCCTGAGACCTGCGTTAAAATCTGGAATGTGTGTTCGGTAGCCCTGAAATCAGGATTGAGCAAACCAATATCGGCATTTACTACACCAACAAGCGTTACATTAGGAAAGTCCAAACCTTTTGAAATCAGCTGTGTGCCGACAAGTATATCAATTTTACCATTATAAAAATCATTCAGCACTGATTCATAATATTTTTTTGATGAAGCTGAATCAGAATCCAACCGCGCAAGATTTGCCTTCGGAAAAATCTTCATAAGTTCTTCTTCGACTTTCTCCGTTCCCGCACCTTTATATACAAGCAAGGTCGAGCCGCATTTATTGCATTTGCTAATCATCGATTTTGAATAGCCGCAATAATGGCACTTAAGAGTTCCGGTTGATTTGTGGTATGTCAAAGCAATGTTGCATCTCGGGCAGAACTCAACATTGAAGCAATTCATGCATTCAATGTATGAATGAAATCCGCGGCGGTTCTGCAAAAGAATTATTTGTTCCTTTTTGTTAAGACGATTGTCTATTTCAAGCAAAAGTTCTTTGCTGATAAATCTCAAACGAACTTTATTTATGAAATCAAAAAAATCCTGCTTAACTTTTTCCGGCTCTCGTTCAAGAGTTTTTCCAAGCTGCTCTTTATCAGTTTTCTGAGTATTTACAATTTTTATTTCGGGTGGCTTTATCTTTGTTGCGCGGTGCCTCAATGTGCAAAGTTTGTACTTTCCCTTTTCCGCATTATAAAAACTTTCAATTGAAGGTGTTGCAGAGCCGAGAATGACAAGAGATTCATTTAATTTTCCTCTCATCAATGCAACATCACGACCATTATATCGCGGTGAATTTTCCTGTTTGTAAGAGCTGTCGTGTTCCTCATCAATGATTATTATTCCGATATTTTGCACCGGAGAAAAAATTGCCGAGCGCGCGCCGATGACTATTCTGATTTCATTATTTAAAATCCTGTCAAATGTATCAAGACGCTCCCCTTCCGAAACTTTGCTGTGTATAACCCCGATTATATCACCGAATCTTTCTTTAAATCTTGCGATAAGCTGAGGTGTAAGTGAAATTTCAGGAACAAGAACGATTGCGTTTTTATTTTGATTTAGAGCATCCTGAATTGCTCTTATATAAATTTCTGTCTTTCCGCTTCCCGTAACCCCAAAGAGCAAAATCGGACTGAACTTATTTTCAGACTGCATCGATTTTATTTCATTCATGCAAATTTCTTGCTCATCGCTAAGAGTAATCTCCGCAGGGTTATTATATAAATTCGATGATGCTTTTCTGAAAACTCTTTTATCAGTGAAGCCAATTAATTCTTTTTGGATTAAAGATTTTAATGAAGCTGAAGAAATTCCCGTCAATAACATCAAATCTTTCTGCGCAATTTCATTATTCTTTGCAAGAGCATTCAAAACCGCTATTTGTTTTTCGGAGCGAATTTTAAAATCTCTTATGGTTTCTTCAATATCTTTTTTATCTATACATATCTTATAATAACGGACAATTTTTTCCTTTGTAATCCGGTTAAATCTAAAATTTTTCTCAAGAACAAATGCATCGATAAGAGTTTTTATGTAAGAGGAAAGCTCGTTAGTGTTTAATCTTTTCTCAAGCTGATTGAGTGTAAGTTCAATATCATCGGATTCTTCAAACGCATTCACGATTTTAATTAAAATCTCATTGCCTTTTTTAATATTATCGAGAGCAAGCTTGTAGTTATCGGAGAGATTATAGGTTACAATTGATTTGAGATTAATATTGCGTGGAATAGATGCGAAAAGAACTTCGCCCAATGGAGCAAGATAATAATGAGCTACCCAGTTTGAAAAATCAAAAAGCTCTTTTGTGATAATCGGTTCATCATCAAGAATATCTTTTATGTAACGTGTATTTACAACGTCAGTAGTATCTTTGAGATTGATTATAATCCCGGTAAGATCTTTCTTGCCAAAGCGGACAAGCGCGCGCTTGCCCGCTTCAGCAGTCCCGATTAAATGCGAAGGAATTTCATAAGTGAACGCGCTGTAAAGCGGAAGATTAAATACGATATCGGCATACCGTGACATTATCCATTAACAGTTAAATTGGTTTTCTTGTGAAACATTCCTGTGATTGTTGCAACAACGAACGTAATTATTACACCAAAGAATGTGAACCATGTTAAATTCAATGCAGGGATTATTTTAAATTGCGGCAATATAAATAATAAGAATAAAGAAACAATTGCGACGGAATAAGAAATTATTGCATCTGACAAGTTTGCTTTCTTGCTTATCATCCCAAGCAAAAACACGCCAAGCAATCCGCCGTAAATCATAGATTGAATCTTAAGGGCATAGTCAACCGCGGGATTTTTTTCATCCTGAAATAAAAGTCCCGTGCAGATAATTACAAATCCCCAGAACAAAGTTGCATAACGTGAGAAACGCAGTTCCTTTCCGGGATTATTCGGGTCATCTTTTACTTTAAATAAATCAAATACGGTTGTTGATGCAAGTGAGTTAAATGCTGAAGACAACGTTGACATTGATGCAGACAGCAATCCTGCAACAACAAGACCTGCAATACCAATCGGAAGATTTTGAATTATGAACCTCGGAAAAATCTCATCGGACTTAGTCAAAGCGTATCCATCTATGACCATTGTTTTGAAATCAGCTCCTTGATAGAGAGCATAAAGCATAATGCCTATCAATAGAAATATCGCAAACTGGAAAAATACGATAACGCCGCTCCAGATGACTGCTTTTTGCGATGAACGTTTGTCTTCGCAGGTAAGCAACCGCTGAACAATAAGCTGGTCTGTTCCGTGTGATGCCATTGAAAGAAATGCGCCGCCTACTAACCCTCCTATTACATTATATGGTCCTGTGAAAAAACTTTGAAGCGAATCAGCAAAATTAAAATTAAAAATCTGAAACTTGTTACCAGGAGTAGCAAAGTTCACAACATCCTGCCATCCGCCGGGAAGCAATTCGAGAATGACCCAAAAAGAGGCGATAGCACCGCCTATATAAATGAACATCTGAATAACATCAGTCCATATTACTGCTTTAATGCCACCGATGTAAGAATAAACAAGAGTAATAGCACCTACAATGATAATACATTCAAGATAACCAAAACCTGTAATGAACTTAATTGGGATAGCTGTAACAAATAATCTCACACCATCAGCAAATATTCTTAAAAAGATAAAAGTGATGGATGAATATTTTCTCATAGGGTCGCCGAAACGATTGCCGAGATATTGATAAGCTGTTTCCATTTCTCCTCTATAATATCTTGGAATGAAAACAATCGCAACAACAATACGTCCAATCATATATCCGACTGCAAGCTGAAGAAACGACATATTTGTTAAATATGCGAGTCCGGGAATGCTGACAAAAGTAAGAGTACTCGTTTCGGTAGCAACAATCGAAAAACACACTGCCCACCATGGAATTTGCTTTGAGCCGAGGAAATAATCTTTAGCGGATTTTTGCTTACCGGAAGATAAAATCCCGAATAATGCAACACCGATTAAATAAACGACTATAATAATGTAATCAACTGAAGAGAAGTTCATTATCTATTTCGTTATGTTTTTCGAATAAATGCCCTTTTTCTGTTTGAGAAATTTTTCCGGTTACATGATGCGGGTCGTGTTCAAAAAAAACCGAACGTTTATTATCAGCTATGTCGGTTAAGAATTTTCTTTTTTCTTCGAGTGTTGTTAAAGGAAACAAATCATAACCCATTATGAATGGAAGCGGAATATGCCCTGCTGTTGGGATTAAGTCTGCAAGATACAGCATAGATTTTTTCTCATCAGCAATTTTTATTAACTGCATTGCCTTTGTGTGCCCATAAACAGGATGAAGAGAAATATAATCATCAAACTTATGCTCGCCTGAAATTTTTCTCAAAACTTTTTTCTCATCGAGTATTACATAATTTTCAGGGAAAAAACTTGCTTTGTCACGCTCAGTAGGATTCAATGCCCATTCATAATGTTCTTTCTGAACATGATATGTCGCATTGGGATAAGAAATTTTTAACTGATGTTCTTCATCATAATAAGTATTTCCGCCTGCATGGTCAAAATGCAGATGAGTTAAGATAACATCAGTTATGTCTTCGCGTTTATAACTAAGTTCTTCGAGAGATTTTTCCAAGGTATATTTTGAAAAATTCACAACATAAATTTTATTTAGTTTATCGGAAAGTTTATAGCCGATTCCGGTATCTATAAGAATTTTTTTCTTATCACTTACAAGCAGCATCGCACGGGTGCACATTTCAATCCTGTTCAAATCATCCGAAGGATTTGTTTTTGTCCATAACGGCTTTGGCACTACGCCGAACATCGCCCCGCCATCAAGCTTAAAAAGCCCCGTCTGGACAGCAAAAACCTTGTAATTTCCAATCTTAGCAATCATCAGCTACCATATTTTTAAGTGAAATTTCAAATTAAAAATTAATAAGTTTAGAAACTATTAAATAAGTTAGGGACTTTCGCTTTTAGCGTTAAAACCTCGCAATAAAAAACCTTGCCATGAAAAAAATTTTATTAGTCGCAATCATCCTGCTGAATGCAGGAATAATTTACTCACAAGCATCGAATTATTTCCCCGCATCGACAGGATATAAATGGTATTACAAAGAAACTCCTCTGGATTCTCTGAACAACCCCATAACTTCTGCATCAACATACAGAATAGATTCATTTGCTGTTAACAATGTGATGTTTCACGGCTACAATGCAGCGAAAGTTGTTTCTAAATCGGGATTGATAACCCAAACACAACCCGCGCCATACAACGACACAGCATATTACAGTTTTCAGTCAAATGATGCTTATAATTATTTAAGAATTTTACCCGGACTTGACAGCATTCCTATTCTTCAACAAATCGGATTGATTGCCTTTCTGAAAGGAATGGAAAATTGGTATAACGTCTACAGGTTTAATAATGCTGTAAATACCAACTATACAATTGTTACGAAGGATACGACATTTACTTATGATACCTTAACTCTTCCCATAAGGATAACAATGACAGGGCGAAGATTAAATGACGAAAATGTTTCAACGGTTGTAGGAACTTTCCTTTCTAAGAAATTTTTATTCACTTATAATTTAAGTTATCTCATATTAATTCCACCGCTTCCGCCCATACCAATAACTCTTGTACAGATTCCTGAAACAACTTATGTTGCAAACAATATATGGATGGTAAAAAACGTGAGAGCCTCTGCAAATGTTAATTTAAGCCAGCTTGGTTTTCCAATTACATTTTCCGTTCCCGGAACTATGACGGAACTTACTACCGAACCATCCGGGATTTCAAACATAGGCAGTACAATTGCAACGTCATTTGTTCTTAAACAAAATTATCCGAACCCGTTTAATCCAATGACTAAAATAAAATTTATTGTTCCGGCAAATGTGAATGGTCAATTGTCAAATGTAAGACTTGTTGTTTATGATGTCTCAGGAAAACTTGTAAGTGAATTAGTAAATGCGCGGTTAAACAGTGGTGAGTATGAAGTTGATTTCAATGCTGTTGGACTTGCAAGCGGAACGTATTTTTATGAATTACAGGCAAATAATTTCAGAATAACTAGGAAAATGGTTTTGCAGAAATAAAAATGTGAAATCGTGAAGTGTGAAGTTGTGAATTAATACTTAAAGAAATTAATATAGTATTCACAATTTCGCACTTCACAACTTCACGAATTAATTATATTCCCCAACCTAAACGTAAGCCGGTAAACACAACATAGTTAAGTGTAGAAATTTTATCTACATATTGAGTGCTGCCAAGATTGTTCAAACCGCCGTAATCCATTCTGGTTCCTAAAATAATACTTGTTACAGGATTAAGCATATAATTAGCAGTCAAGGTTCCGGTTAAACCAAAGTCAAAATTTTTATAACCATAACCTGCCTGGCTTGGGGTATTCAATAATATTCCTACATAAGGACCTCCGTTAAACATTATTCCCACTTTATCAGTTACCATTCCGCCGAAATTTATGTTAAGAGGAATGTTTAAGTAATTATTGCTGAAATCCGTAGACGAACTATCAAAACCGGGGTTTGTCCCTACTAATGATTTAGGATCAACTGTAAATTTCTTTTTTACATAGGCAAGTCCCGTAGAAAATTTTACAGCATTGAACAAACTGAAATAGGTTAAAACTCCCGTGGTAATTCCACCTTGTGATTTTGTTTCCAGGTTTCCATTCAGGTTTGATGTTTTGTCAACAGTTGCGCTCGTTCCTCCGTATCCTAATTGAAAATCTATGTAAAAATCAAAAATTTCACCTCTCATTATATCGTTCATTTTTTTCTCGCTCTTGTAGTCCTTCTCAACTTTCATTCTTTCACTTTTATCCAAAATTTTTAAAGACATCGGGTCGTCTTTCCAGCCGGCTTTTGCAAAACCTGCTGCGAAAAAAACTAAGACCATTGAAACAACAAGTATTTTTTTTCTCATTAGTATGTTTTTTAAGTTAATAATGTTTCTAATTCGGTTAATTTTTCAGTCTCTTTTTCCCACTGAGAATAATTTACAGAAATTCTTTCTTTAAGTGAATTGTATTCTCCGGTAATACTTTTTATATCATCGGTTTTTTTAAAAAAATCCTGCGCTGACATAATTGATTCAATTTCTTTCAAACGTTTTTCAAGAGCGGTCATTTCAAGTTCAAGCTCGGAGATTTTTTTCCTTATAGGAGTAATTTTTTTCTTAATTTCCTTCTTTGCCGAATAGGTATTTTTTACCGGCAATGAATTTTTCAGCGAAGATTTTTCTTCGATTTCTTTTTTAGCCGGAGAAGATTCTCTATCTTTTGCTTTTAAATAATCCGAAGAATTGCCATAATATATTTTAATCTTTTTATCTTTAACCTCGATTACCTTATTAATAATTCCATCCAAAAAATATCTGTCGTGCGAAACAACAAGCACTGTTCCCTCATATGCATTGAGCGCTTCCATAAGAACATCTTTTGAACGCATATCCAAATGATTTGTCGGCTCATCAAGAATCAAAAAATTTGAAGGCTCAATAAGCATTTTTGCAAGCGCAAGTCGTGATTTTTCTCCGCCTGACAAGACTTTCACAAGCTTAAATACATCATCCCCTCTAAACAAAAAACTCCCGAGAATGTTCCGGAGATTTTTGGCAATTTCACCGTTTGCGCATTCTTCCATTACTTCAAGGACTGTTTTGTCGGGGTCAAGTTCATCTGACTGATGCTGTGAGTAATATTTAATATCAACAAGATGTCCGAGTTTTATTTTACCTTTTGATATGCTCTCAAATCCTGCAATCATTCTTGCAAGAGTTGACTTCCCTGCTCCGTTCACACCAACAAGCGCAATTTTTTCACCGCGTTCAAGTATTAGGTTTATATCTTCGAGAATATATTTTTTATCGTCGTATGTTTTATATAAGTTTTCTATTTCAAGAGAAATTTTTCCTGAATGTGTCGCCGGAGGAAATTTTATCTTGATGCTGTTTTCTTCATCCTCAAGCTCGATTATGTCAAGCTTTTCAACAAGTTTAATCCGGCTTTGCACTGCTTTCGCCTTTGTCGCCTTATATCTGAATCTCTCGATAAATTTTTCCTGCTGTTTTAAATATTTATCCTGATTTTTCTTCTGATTTTCAAGAAGAGTCTTTCTCTCTTCTTTTTCTTTTACATAAAAAGAATAATTACCTGAATATAACGTAACTTTACCCATGCTTATCTCAATTGTCTTATCTGTAATGTTGTCAAGAAAATTTTTATCATGCGAAATAAGCAAAATAGCGCCGTTATAATTCTTTAAATAATTTTCAAACCAGATTAGTGACTCGATATCAAGATGGTTTGTTGGTTCGTCAAGTAAAATCACAGAAGGATTTTTAAGAAGAAGCTTTGCAATCGCAATTCTCATTTGCCATCCGCCGCTGAACTCGTCGGTTAATCTGTTAAAATCATCATTTTTAAATCCAAGCCCTATGAGGATTTTTTCAATCTTTGATTTTAGTTTAAATCCGTCGAGGTCATTAAACTTTTGCTGAAGTTCAGTATAGTTCTCGATTAAATCCAGAAATTGTTCGGATGAATGGTCGGTGAACGTTTCCATTTCACTTTCAATGTCTGCAATTTCATTCTGAATATTATTTATATCATCAACCGAAGAATAAACTTCATCATATAAAGTTTTTCCTTCATAAGTCAGACCTTCCTGGGGCAAATATCCGAATGTTGTATGCTTGGAAAAACTTACAACACCTTCCTCCGGCTGGAATTCATTAATAAGAATTTTCAGCAAAGTCGATTTGCCTGCACCATTTGAACCGACAAGTCCGATTCTGTCTCTTCCGCTTATCTGAAATGAAACATTTTTGAAAAGATTTCTTGCACCGAAATTTACCGTTATGTTATTTGCTGAAATCAAAATTTATTTGCTCTCAAACTCAATTTTTAACAAAAAGATGCATTAATAAGTTTATTTATATGTATAATATAAATATTTTATATCTCTATTTAACTGATATAATTATGAAATTGTGCCTGGTTTTTTTGATTGCAATGTCTTTCATAATTTCTACTTCTAATGCATATGGATTTGGAGATTTATATGAAGTCAAAGAAACCGAATTTTTTTATGAATTAAGTGACGGAGTTAAGCTTGACTGCTCAATATATAAACCTGTTGCTGATGTTCCTGCAAACGGCTGGCCTGTAATAATTTACTGTCACGGTTTCGGAAAATCTAAACGAGATGTTGCAGAACTTGCAAGATCGCAGGCAGCATTCGGGTATTTAACTTTTATTTATTCAATGCGTGGTCAGGGTCGTTCAAAAGGCGAATCACATCTGATAAGCCGTGTCGAGATGGAGGACCTTCAGGAACTTGTCGCCGCAATAAAAAAGCGAAAGGACGCAAGCGATGATAATGTTGCAATAACCGGTTCGTCTCAGGGAGGAATAATCCCGTTTATGGCGAGTTGTTATGGAATGAAAGTTAGATGCATTATCTCAGATTTAGGTTCTCCGACTTTTGCATCAAGCTGGATTCAGAACGGAAGCATTAGAATGAGCTTACTATGGTCATTAAGCTACAGTGATAATGTTGTGCGTTATGATGATGACGTTCAGGAGTTCAGAAAAATTATTTTAGATAATGACCCTGATGATGTTCGGGATTTTCTCGAAGAATTTCTCGAAAACAGGGATTTTTCGAAGGAAGTTATTAATAACCAGAACCCGATAATGTTTTCAAATTCATGGAAAGATGTATATTTTAATTCCAATGGTATAATAAAAACTTTAAGCAGCAGCAACAAATACAATAAATTTTATTTCGGCGCAATAAAAGGTCACAGTTCGGATACAAATTTATCAGAGACCGAGTATCATAATGAAATGATAAGCAAATGGATCCGTTACTGGTTATTCAGTGAAAACAATGGAGTCGCCGATACTCCAAAATATACTTATTCATTCGGTGGGTATCCGATTTTTGAAAACAGCTGGACATACTACCGCTTCAGCAGTAATTATTCACCTTTTACAA
The DNA here is from genome assembly GCA_036262055.1 of Ignavibacteria bacterium. NCBI lineage: Bacteria > Pseudomonadati > Ignavibacteriota > Ignavibacteria > Ignavibacteria bacterium. The sequence goes on along the minus strand of DATAJP010000003.1, from coordinate 28,028 downwards.
ATAATAAAAAAATAAAATTTTTTTTATGGAATACCAAATTAGAGCAGTATGAAAACTATGATAAAGATTCAGTTCTTCTGTTAAATGACGCAGATGAGAATTTGACAATGCGTGAAGCTATTAACAGTGAATTTACCGGAAATTACTTTAATTCCAAGTTCAGGAAGCAAGTTATAATTATGGATTCTTCCCCGTTAACTTATAATTACAATGTAATTGGAATACCGGAAATAACTTTAAACCTTAAATATACATCTCAAGTTTATCAGATAAACATCCAGATTTGGGAAGTTAATGAATTCAACGATGTTCATTTTGTTTCAAGTATAAACTATACTAACTGGAATAACAAATCCGATAAAGAAATCCGCAAAGAAATTGAAGGCAATGCCGTAGCGCATACATTTCACAAAGGCAGCAGGATACGACTTGTGATAACAAATTTAGATACAAGGAATGATGATTCCGAACTTCGCACTAACCCTTACGTTCTGCCGGTCTTAAACCGCAATGCCGGCATTATTTATACCGGAGGCAAAAACGGAAGCTTTATAGAGTTACCTATTCTAGAGTAAAATTTTTTAGTAACACAAAAACACAAAATTCATTTTCTGCCGTTGTTGGTGTTTTCACCAACAACCAACCAAACTATAAATCTTTTTTAAAAAGGGGTAAAAGAAACGCAAGATTTTGCGTCTTTACGAGTAATTCTTGGTTTACGGAAATAAAAAAAGGGGCGGTTATTGCTAACCCTCCCCCTTGGATTGGAATAACCACCCTGAAAAGTTATTCCACATTTTTGGTTTACCGTTAATCTTTAACAGGGTGAACCATACTCATTTATTTAATCAACATCATTTTCTTTACACCTACAAAGTTATCAGTCGAAAGTCTGAAGAAGTACATTCCTGATGCAAACGTTGTTGCATTCCAGTTATATTCATGCAAACCCCCTGCCAAACTTTGGTTGACAAGTGTTGCTACTTCTCTACCGACGATGTCATAAATTTTCAATGTAACCATTCCGTTATAATCTGCAGGCAACGAGAATTTAATCTTTGTTGAAGGATTGAATGGGTTCGGCGAATTGTCAAATAATGTTGTTTCTTCTGATTCTCTTGATTGAATATTAGTTGTCATGTTGTCTGTTCCAATTGCATTCTTCATTGGAATGTCTATATATGACTCGTTGAAGAAAATTTTGTTTGTTCCTTTTTTAAGAATAGGAAGAACGTGCGGGTTTGTTCCTAAGAATGACTCACCAGGTCTTGTATCAAGATTCGTAACCTTTACTAAAATTTTGCTTCCTGACTGGAACTGATGCGCATGCCCAATACCTTTTATGGTTATAGATTTCTTTGCATTAGCAGTATAATTTCTGTCTGTATAATTTACTCTGTTAATAAATTGTATCTCACCATTCGATCTTTGCTCATATATCTGGAAGTTAAACTGACAAATATCAGCAGAAGATGAATATGTTAATTTAATTTCAGGAGCTCCGACCCATCTTTTTGCACTTGTTAACACCGGTGAATAGAAGCTTACTTCCTGTTTCGCGAATTTTGAAGCAAACTCTGTTCCTGTAAATTCTTCATTTACACAATATGTCATTGCTAAATTATTAACCTTTGCACCGGTAGAAAAAGATTTGCTCGCAGTATTGCTTGTATTTTTTGTTGTAGTCAACTTGTCTCTTGAGTTGAAATAATATCTTGTGTTTGTATATCCAACCGGAGGCCATACTGCAGAACTATCGTGAATATAACTCCACATATTGTCTTGACGCGGGAATGTTGTCAATGCATAGTGGAAATCAGGACGAGTGTCTAATCCCTGATTATATCCCCATAAGTAATGGAAGAAGAATTCATTAAAGAAACTCATATGCCAATTTGTTTCAGGCGGATATGTATCGCCGCCATGTCCCATTACCGCGCCTAAGTAAACATACTTTGGAGCAGTTATATTCGGAAAAGATTCAATTCCCTGACGCGCATTAAAGAAATAATCCTGCCATGAATTTTCAACCATTATCGGAGTTGTATTCTTATAAACTATATCGGAAAAATCTCTGTCTTTCGGAACGTTAATATTAAGAGAATCCCACAATTTAGTTTTATAACCTGATGCATAGACCCAGTCTGACATTCTGTCAACCAATGGAGTATATCTTGCCTCAGTTGGCTCATACTCAATTGTCCATAAGAAAGTCATTTTAATGCTTCCATTGTCAATCCAGCTTGAAGCAAATTGGGGTGAAGTCACAGATGAAATAATTGCTTTAACTTTCATTCCCATGCATGAAGCCATATAAGGAAGCGTTCCTCCTTGTGAACCGCCCATTATCAATACACTATTTGAATCACCACCAACGTTATCGAGTTTTACATAATTTACAAGTTCCATCAAATCCAACGCTTCAACTTTACTTATTAAATTTGATAGTCCTTCAGAATTACCCTGTCCACGCACGCTGTAGGTATAAACTACATAATTATATTCAGCTTGTGCACGCGCCATTTGCTCATGCACTTCTTTTCTGTCCGCATAGCCGTGGACCATTATGACAACGGGATAACCGTTAGGAAGATAAATATTCGGTTCGCTTGGATAGAATTTTGAGCAATCCATCTTTACACCATCTCTTAAAGTAATAAGAAAATCTTGTTTTAAAACTGTGTAATCTCTGTTCGGATCTTTTGGAACAACACTCGGAACGAGATTGTATTGATAAGAATCCAAATCGTGAGGAATTTTCATCTTAATTTTCTCACCGTGATATGGAATAACCGGAAGTTCACGTTCGATTTGTTCTTTGCCGGGAAGATCTGCATCTCTCAAATCTTCTTGTGAAAAAGAAGATTGGACGCTAAGAAGCATCATACCGAGAAGGATGGTTAGAGATTTGATAATTAGTTCTTTCATGTTTCCTATGGTTAATTAATAAAATAACTTTTCTTTTTAACATCGTTTCTCCTTATCGCCTACCTTTTCATTCCTGTCTCCTCAGGAATTTACTTCTTTATTCAAAATTCAAAGCCGGTATCCTTTCTCAAGGGATAGCCGGCTTTTTGCTATGAAAATCTATGAATAAAAATTTTTCATTGCTTCGTAAATCAATTCACTTGTATTGCCGTAGCCATAAGTGTAATTAAATTTGCCAAAGTTTTTATTTCTATAATCTTCAGACTCATCAAGGAATGCAGTCACTTTATTATCCTCAAAAGGCAGAAGCTTTGCATTCTTGCCGAGAACTTCCGGTCTTTCGGTTACTTTTCTCAACACACCGCATGGAACGTTGAAAAAGAGTGATTCCTCCTGCAAGCCGCCGGAATCTGTTAAGATTGTATGGCTTTTTCTTACCAGACCAAGCATTTCGAAATAGTCATGTATAGGCTCTCGAACAATTAGATTCTCCGGATACTTTCCGCCAAATACACTGTTAAAATTATTTTTTACCAAAGGATTAGGATGTATTAAGTGTAATACATATTTTTCCTTTTCGTTATCGTGAACAACTTTATTTAAAATTTTCGCATAATCAGAAACATTACCCCAGTTTTCTCTTCTGTGCAATGTGCTCAAAATGAAGTTTCCTTCATAAGCGCTGTCTTTAATTAAACCTTCATTCATCAATGTTATAATTGCATCATTAACTGTGTTGCCGACAACATAGCATTTGTTGCTCTTGATTCCCTCTCTTATAAGGTTATCGTAGCTGATGTTAGTCGGGCAGAAATTCATTGTTGCAGCCCTTCCGATTGATTCTCTCACGAACTCTTCAGGGAATGGATTTAAATGGTCAAAAGTTCTCAAACCGGCTTCAACATGAAATACCGGAATCTGGTTATAAAATCCCCAGATTGCGCCGCAATATGCAGAAGTAGTATCACCTTGAACGATGACACCGGCAACTTCGTTTTTCTTTATTACTGACTTATCTGTGAAAGCTAAGTTAAGTTCATTTAATGTATGTGAAATAAATTGGTTAAGGTCGGTTGACCTGTTTTTAATTTCATTTAAAACAACTTCAGGAGTAATTCCCAGATGTTTTAATATATCGCCCGAAATTTGCTGTTGTGATGTATTCACGAGAACAGGAAAAAATTCATCTGACTTTTGTAGTATTCTATATAATACAAAAAGTTTTATTATTTCAGGACGTGTTCCAAAAACAATAAGAACTATCTTTTTGTTTTTGAAGGATTCAGGGTTTAAGTTATTTTCTTTCATTTACTAATTTGATTAACAGTTATTATACTAATTACAATTTATATGCCAAAGTTTTTATAGATATTTAGGGGATAGCTGATATGAAAAAAGAAAATCCCGCTCTGACTTTTATCAGAGCAGGATTTATTTTTAAGCAAGTATGAAGGATAAAAAATTTATTAATTTTAGTAATGCTCAGTTGAATCCCAGACTACTTTATCTTTTGTTTGTCTGTAAACTTTCACAGCTCTCATCATTGCGAATAAGTTGACTATGTTATCGATTATCATTCTGAATATGCTGAAGAATGCATATCTGAATCCATACCAGTTATATGTGAAAGCGAATCTGTGGAATATCCTTACTACCATAAAGAAAGTCGCTGCAAGCATCAGATACCATAGTGGTGATGTTGTTCCGACTATCGGCTTCAGCATAGGGCTAGAGTATCCCAGCGCAAGTGTTACAGCGTAAACTATGAAGTATATCAGACATAAGTAAGATAACGCAGTTCCGACGAAGCTGAGAATCGATTTTCTGTCTCTCAGTAAGAAATATTTCGTTTTCATTGAACCGCCCCATCCGTGAATTTTCCAATTCTGGAAAACTATTCCGGCTAACCATCTTGAACGCTGTTTTACTGAACCCCAGAATGTATTAGGGAAGTATTCACCTGTTGCAATTCTTGTGTTTCCGTGCTCTCTGTCTGTCTTTAAGTTTACAAATGATGTTTTAAAGCCAAGCTTATAGAATCTTAAACCAAGCTCATAATCTTCCGTTAAGTTAGCATCGTTAAATATCGGATATTTCTTCTTTTCCTTAAGGTTAATTTCACGTTTTTTAGGACGCATGACAACCGGAACTGTTTGTCCTGTAGATTCAACGGTTCTCTGCTCTTCAATGAAGTCCGGAGAAATCATTGGCTTCTCTTCGACTTTCTCCTCTTTCTTTTCTATAGTTTCAGTTATCTTGGTTTCAGTAACTTTTTCTTTTTCCAGTCCTGGTACTACTAATTCAGTCGTATCGGATATTAATTTATTTTCTTTTAACTGATTATAAAATGACTCAAATAATTTTTTGTATAAGTCATCCTGGCTTTGTTTAACCTGTTGGGTTGTCTCTTCAACTTTTGTTTCAGTTTTGGCAAATTGTTCAATTTGTTCTGAAAGCTGCTGCTGAATTTCAGAAATATCCGAAGTTGTATCTTCAGCAGTTGAGTTTAAAGATTTTATTTTATCATCTATGGAAGAAAGTTTATCATAAATATTTTTTGATTTTTGTTGTGCTTCTTTTTTAGTTTGTTCTACTCGTCCTGCAACAGTCGGTTTCTTTTCTTCTTGTTTTACCGGTTCTTTTAGTTTTACTTCGACTTTTTGTTTCTTTTCAGCGGAAGGTGCTTTTACAATTTCTTCCTGTTGTTTTTCAAAAACAAGTCCGGTTTTTTCAAAAATTTTCTTTTCTTCTGGAGATTTTTTTTCGTATATGTTTTTAACTCTATCCTCAATTTCCTTAATCATATCTTCAACAGAAAGATTTGACTTAGGTTCGTTAATTTCTTCAGAAAGAAGCGGAATATCAAAGTCATTTTCTTTGACGTTTTCTTTAACCGTTTCTGTTTCTACTGTTGTCTCATCGACGAATAAATCGTTTTCAGGAATTATGTCGGCATCTATCAATTGCTTAAAGAACCTGTCGAACATATTATCATACTTCCCTGCCATCTTTAAATAATCATGATACTCATCAAGCAATTCGTTTGACGGTACAACGTCACCATACTCAAGATTCAAAAACTTCTGAAAGCTTTTTCTGTCGGCAACTTCATTCTCAAAAGGAAACTCGCCCAATCCATAAAGTTCTTTTAATACAAGAGACTTTACCAAAAGCTTAAGGTCAAAAGACTTATCCAGTTCCGCGGCATCTTTCACAGTATCTTCGATGGGAGCAATAAGACCGTTCCAGTTTATTGCCTGGTCAATCTTTGCGAGGACATGACCATTGTGCTGCCTTACGTGCTTCCTGAGCAAGTCAACGCTGCTCTGTGCAATTTCTATGTCCGTAATTTGATAGCTGCTCATTTTATTGTTTTTAAATTCACTTTATAGTTTTTCGCAATTTCTGTGCCATTGTCTTAGCTTCATCAATGGTTTTAAAGTCACCGATAATAATTCTATATGAATTATTTCCTTGTGAAATCAGTACCTTATTACTTTTTGCGTAATTTTTTATTACGCCAAGTCTTGCGTTCGCCTGCTCAATACTTCCAAAAGCAGATTCTTGAATTCTAATCGTTCCGTCTTTATATTCGTCAATAACAATGTTTAAGTTAACATCAGGATTTCTTTTAGCAATATTATTAATATCGAAATTCATAATATCACCCGATGAAGCCGTAACATTGGAATTACTGACAAGATGATTATTAATAACCTTTCCGGTTTGTTTTGAACCCTGCTGACCTTTTAATACCGCTGCAGTACCCGGAATTATATTTTTGTCATTTGAAGGACTTGTAGTTGCATTATTTACAAACAGCACAAACATACTACCTAAGAATATCATTGCAAGGATAAGGACACTCATCATTCTGACAGGTGATGAGCTTTTATCGTTTTTGCTTTTTTCAGGATCGTCATATCCCGGAATCGGAATATCTTCATATTGCGGATACGGGTCTTCTTCCTGAAACTCTTTACTTTCATTTAGCTTGCTGATTTCTTCCTGTTCATCATCAGAATAATATTTCATAATGTTTGAACCGGTAACAGGTCCTTTGATGCCCATAGCTTTTCTGCGTGCTTCAATTTTCTTTTCTGTTTCAAGAGACTGTGACTCAAGATAATGGAATGCTTTTCTGTTAAAAGCCATACCCGTTCCTGCAAACGGTATATAAGAACCAATTGTCTGGCGAACAATCATATCTTTTGTGTGCAGTTCCGCAAACGCGTCACACATGGTTCTGTGAAACATCTTTCCTAAACGCGATTTAATCGGGATAACAGGCACCTGAACGGCATAATTACCTTTATACATAATAAGATAATTAAAAAGCTTTAGTGATAGCGGATGTATAAAATCTTCCGCATCATGGATTAAGATAATATCAAACTCGCCGAATTGCTTTTCATATTCCTTCACGCAAGTAAAAGCGTTGTTAAGATTATCGGCTTTTGTTGTAGGACCGTCCTGCGGATTCAAACAAAGAACAACCCGCTGGTCTTTTCTTGCCATTTCTCTAACAACTTTTACTGTTTTAAGGTCATTCGGATATACCGCAAGAAAGAACTTATAATTCTGATAACGCATCTTCTTGAGAGCAATAGTCAGAGTTCGTCCGATTACCTTATCTTCGTGCCATGCACCAATCATAATGGCGATTGATTTTTCCGGCTTTGAAATCATTTCGGAAAAGCTCGGTATGTTTCTCTTGTATTTTCTTCTGTAGAACCAGAACATTATGTCCATAAAAAGGTCGTCTATACCGCTGACGACCAGAAGGACTACCGTTACCCAGAGAATTACGTGAAATATTTCTGTAACCATGATAGTTTAGTATTAAACTTTTTTAAAACTGGGAGAAATATCCCAGTAAAAATCCCACTCTAAATTGGAACGTATTTTGTGATTCCTGTGAGAAATAAATTTTATTTGTTGCCTCAGCGAACAAAGTAGGAAAATATTTTATGTTAGGCTGGAAACCAACTCCGCCTGCAAATTCTATATAATTATTATAAGGTAAATTCTGTGAATCTACATTACCTTGTTGTCTTAAATAAAATTCAAAATTTGAATATCCACCCATCATAAACCTTAATCCTTCTTTTAAATATCCCTGACCAAACATATTTCTGAACTTGTAATCATACAAGATTGCACCATAAAACTGCAGGTATAAATATTCTTTCTTCGTTATACCGGGGTTTAAGAATGTTGGAGCACTTCCGAAAGTATTTCCAAAAGATAAAATCGGTTTAAAGTTAAAGCTGTTCTTTTCACGGTCAATTTGTCTTACATATCCTGCGCGGACCTCGAAAGACATATAAGAAGTTATCGAATATCTCACATAACCGCCTGCCTCAACATATCTGTCATTCAGAATATTCTGCGCAGTTGAACGGCTGTCCAAAAACGCATCTACATAAATACCCATATTAAGATTTTTAGCTACACCGAATCCGTATTTACCAAGAAAGTTTGATATATAATTCTTCTGATATGTATCGTAAATATTATAAAAATATATATCAACGGTCTGCGGAATGCCTGAACCGCTTCTCATATTGTTTATTGTTGTTATAGAACTGTTTGCCTGGTTTTTTTCTTCCATACTTGCAGAATTGTTAGCAACATACTGGAATCTCTCTTTAGCTCGTGTATACTGCTGAACGTCATAATATAAATATGCTAACTGCATCTGAACTTTCGTATCGTTTGGATTAGAAATTAAATATTGTTCAAAGTAAGGAATTGCCGCATCTTTAAAGCCCTGGTTTAATAATGTATATGCTTTGTTGAGATTATCATTTCCGATGCTTGAAGAATAAACCGGTGTCGTTCCCGTAATAGTAGTCTGTGTCTTTGGATTTAAAATTGTATTTATGTCAGCTATTTCGGTTGTTGCAATTTTCAATTCATCTGATTTTAATGATGCACCGTATACTTTGTTAAAATACTCAAGAGCTTTAGTATAATCACCTTTGCTTTTGTAAATATAGCCCAGCTGAAGCATAGTCTTTGTATCGCTTGGATTATTTCTTACCTGCTCTTCGAATATAACAGCCGCTTCATTTACCTTGCCTGCATTGAAAAGATTATATGCTTCGTCAAGTCGGCTGATTGTTGGATTGGAACCGGTTGAATTCATCATATCGAGTTCCGTTCTGGCTGCTGCAATGTCATCAGTATTAGGTGAGTTGTTCACAACATACTCGAAATATTTTTTCGCAACACCATTGTTTCCGAGATTCTTGTGTATGTAAGCAAGCTGGAGAATGATTTTAATTTCTCCGGGATTTCTTGTCACATATTCTTCAAAAACTATTGCTGCTTCCGAATTGTTACCTTCATTCAGCAATTGATAACCTCTTTCAAGGTCAGGGTCGCTTTGTGAAAGTGCAATGTTTGCGAAAGCTACCGTAAAAAGCAATATTAAGATGCTTGTTTTGATTTTAAAGCTTTTAGTTATGTTTTTTTCCAGGGTTTTCATAATTTTTTAAACTTTCGGGTTATTTAATGCATAAACCGTGCCAAAAATATGTTTAATCCCTGTTATGTAATATATTGATTTTTAACGAACTTAGATAGGTAGCAATTCTTAACAAATTTACTAATAGTTTGGATACTATATTATTGTTTTAGCTTATATTTAATGTATTGCACAGCATCTAAAATGCGTGGTCCGGGACGAAAGAATAAATTTTCGTCGATAATTATAATTCTATCGTTTTTTATTGCATTTGTTATGCCCAATTTTGATTTGAGTTCAGTAATATATTTTTCATTTGCTGATACATTAGAAGTATCACCGGGCAAGATAATGTAATCGGGATTTTTTGATATTACATCCTCATAATTAATCTGAGGGTACTGAACAATTCCCTCCTCATAAATATTTTTTAATCCCGCAAGACCGGTAATCTCATTCAGAAAAGTATTTTTATTTGCGGTCATCAAAGGATTTACACCAACAACAATAAAAACATTTTTATCCTGCAGCGGATTTTTATTGTTGTCATTAATAATTTGGGATTTCAGATTTATAAGCGAATCGGTAAGATGTTTTGTTGACTCATCTTTTCCCGTTGCCTGACCATGAGCGTCTATCATTCTGATTATGTCATCAAAAGTCCTTGGATTATGCACCATAAGTTTAAAACCCAAATCTGATAAAGCTTTATAAAGCGGGCGTGAGGTTTCTTCAACTGTCAACAAAATTAAATCCGGCTTCAATGCTGTAATCATTTCATAATTCGGATTTGTGTATCCGCCCAATTTTGTTTTTGATGAAACTTGCGGAGGATAATCACAAAAGTCCGTGACACCAACAAGCAGACTGTCTGCATCAATAAAATAAATTGACTCGGTAATATTTGGCGCAAGTGAAATAATTTTTTTAGGCAGAGTATCAAATGAAATTTCTTCTCCTAAATCATCCTTTACTTTAATGCGCGGTGTTTCAGAAACTTGCGTAGATTTGTTACACGATATGAAAAAAAATAAAAAAAATATCAGTATTTTTTTCACAAGGTTAATATTTATGGGGATTTTTAAAATATAACTTAATAATAAGCTTTTTTAATTCCAATTATGAAATTAAGTTAAAAACTTTAATAAAAAAACGGGTGTTTAAATCTTTAAACACCCGTTTATGATTAGAAAATTAAAATCCGGTAAGTACAGGATTTATTCTATAAAAAAAATCCGAAGACAAATAAAAGAAGAAATCTCGGAACGTTTGATTCATTAGAAGCCGCAAAGAAGCACGAACGCGAGATTCAATATTTCAAAAGACACTAATTATTTTTTGGAAATTTTCGCAGTTTTAAATAGCTGTGCAGTCCCAATAGTCAGGAAGGTTAACCATACCAAATATAAAGGCATAAAAGAATTAAAAGTTTCTTCAACATTTAATAACAAAGCAAGAAACATTTGAAGTATTGCCGTGATTATAATTCCTGTTGTCCCAATGATGTAAAATGAATTTAATTTTTTCATATACATTTATACGAAAATTTTAGTTTCCCTGTTTCATCATTTCATCTGAACGGCGTTTCAATTCTTCGGGAGAAACATCTTCGATATGTGTTGATATATACCATTGAATCCCTGCTTTGTCTTTAACTCCTCCACTGCGGTCTCCATAGAACTGGTCTTTTGGTTCCTGCATTGACTCTGCGCCTGCCTCCAAAGCTTTTTTATAAACAGCATCTACATCCTTAACGTATACATACAACATTGCCGGCAAAGGCTGATATGGTCCGCCTGCTTCACCAAGCATAATTATCGAATCACCTATCTTTATTTCTCCATGAGCAACCGTGCCATCGGGCATAGCCATTCTCATAATTTCTTCTGCATTAAAAACTTTTTTTGCAAATTCCATTACTCCTGCGGCATCTTTTACCACGAGAAAAGGAGTAACTGTGTGAAACATATCCGGTTGATATTTTACTGCCATAAGATTTAGTTTTTGATTTTAATTTAATAAATATATTAAGAGGGACTTATAAACTCAACTCAAATTATTTTAAAAAAATCTATAAAACAGCTTTCTTAAGAAAATTAACAGTGTTTGAATCTATTTTTTTAATATAATCCTTACTCTGTTTCTTTAAATCATTCATCACAGCTGAATCTGAAAACCCGGTTGAAGTTAATAAATCAATAGTGATTTCAGTATCGTGCCATTTACCAATAATCTCCTGCAGATTATCAAAATATTTGGCATTCAGTTTAATTTTTTTTATAAACGGTTTATTTAAAATCGAATAAACATAAAGCAATTGTTTTATGTTTTTCCTTGATTTATGTAACTCTGCCGGTTTCTTATAGCTTTTGAAAATTTTATTTATTTTTTTCAACTGTTTTTTATATAAATCCAAAATCTTTTTGCTTTCAGCATCATATAGTAATTTCATCAATGATTTATGATTTTTGCTAATTTTATCTGCATAAAAAATCATATCATTGCAAAATTTACTCGATTGTTCTTGTAAAATTGTCTTTTGTTTATCTTTGAAATCAGAATTTTCGGTCTTAAATTTATCGAGCAACTGAAGATTTATATGTGCATTTCTTATCCTTCCTGCATTTTTAAAAATCTTTTTTACAGACATAAATTTTTTTCTGAATCTTTTATCATCATAATTATTCCAGCTGCATTCTTTTAAAAGCATAAATAGAGCTTCCAATTTTTTTATTTCAACTCTGAGTTTATGAAGTTCCTCAGGATTTTCAGCAACACAAAAATTATATAAATGAGTAAACATCGCCTCCCAATGTCTATTAAAATATTTTTCTTGCTTTTTCTTTTTCAGCATTTATTTATATATCAGAGAAAAATATGACAATTATTTTGCTAATTTAAGGCGATTAAATGAGTTAATTAAAATTTAACATTAACTTAGATGCAGATGATAACGCTGCTCTATTACAAATTTACCGAAAGCGTCTGATTTTTTTTCTTCGGAGAGCTCAAATCCATATTTTTTGTAGAGATGTGAAGCAGTTACAAGTTCTTTGGTTGTCCAGAGATATGCGGATTTATAATTTTTATTTTTAATGTGCTGTAAAAATAACTCCATCAGTTTATTCCCCAAGCCAATACCTCTATATTCGGGAAGTATTATGAAATATCTGAACTGCGCCGCATCACCCCGATGCTCTGATAGAAGAAATCCGATTATTTTGTTCTGATGTTCACAAATCCATACTTTATCATACTCTTTGTTATATTTGCGATAAAATTCAACCAGACCTTCGGCAACATATACCTCAAATTCAATTCCGTAATTATATTCTTTCTTATACATGTCGCCATGAAGATGAATTATATAACCAATGTCGCCCGGTTTCACTTCGGTTCGGATTAAAATGTCTTCAAGATTTAATATTCGCGGCATCAGATAATAATACGACTATTCTTTTTCTTTTCATTTAAATTTATCTGCAATCCAGAAGTATGACTTTATCAATTCTTCAAACTTTGGATAATATTTTTCATATTCGTCTTTATCACGTGAAGTAATTATGATCAAAACGGTTCCAGTTGCGCCCGGAATGTAAGCAACAGCTTCCGTATTATCATCTTTATCATTTGAGAAACTAAGAACTTTTGCAATTTTACCATCTTTAAGAGCAATATCTTTTTGTAAGACAATTTTCAAATCGGGTGATTGTTCTCTGAACTTGGAAGTATCATAACTTATTAACTCATCAACATTATTTTGCCCTTTTACATAAGTTGCAAAATTTGCGTACATAACAGTCGTTCCATTTGCCCAGCTTGAACCAACTGGATAAAACACCGCATGGATTCCTTGATCCACTCCCGATTCATTATCAAGAACCCATCCTTTGGGTGCTGTTAATGAATATGCGTGGTTTTCTCCATAAATAATTCCTGAGTTATTATCCTGTGCAAAAGAGATATTTGCAATAAACAGCAAAAGTAGTGCAAGAAATTTTAATTTCATATTTGGATTTTAATTTGCGGGATGAATTAAGTTAAAGAAATTAATTTTTGAATGCAACAACTCAGATGATTCAGATTACAGCAAATTTGAAATGTTGTAGAAAAATAAAACAAGAATTAATACAATTCCAAAAACACTGATTACGGGTATGTTTTTAACACTGAACGGGATTTTATTCGGACGTTCGATTCGCGGGTGATTAATTCTTAATACTATCACCGAAACATTAACGATTAAAAACGTTGCATAAATAAAAATATTCGCAATGCGGGCAATTGTCTCGATATTTCCTATCAATGCAAACCCGCACATTACAATCAGAACCAAAATAAGAGCGCTGACAGGAGTATTCCTGGTTTTTGAGATATAAGCGAAACGTTTTAAAGCTTTAGTTTCCTGTGACATATTAAGCAAAACCCTCGAACTCCCGAGCATATTAGATAAGATTGTATTTGAAGTAGAAAATAATGCTACAATTGAGATGATTATGACACCTGTTTGTCCGTATGATGTGAAGATTACATCAGCAAGAGGACTTTCCGATGCACCAAGTTCTTCTGAAGGAAGAACACTCACAACAGAAATTGCAACTAAAGTATAAATTGCAAAAACAATTGCCCCTGCAAGAAATAATGCCTTTGGAATATTTTTGGTGGGATTTTTAGTTTCTTCCGATAGCTTTACTATTTCTTCAAATCCTAAGTAAGCAAAAAAAGCGAGAGCCGAGCCTGCAAAAAGCCCGTTTAGACCATTGGATGAAAATCCGAAATAATTCACACTCCCTATAGAAGGAATTGCGGAGTAGATAACAAAAACCAGTCCGCTAAATTCAATCACTGTAAATATAATATTTAGGAACGAAGATTCCCTTATGCCTGAAGCATTAACTAAAAAAATTATAATTATTATAGAGAGAGACCCCATAAGCAAATCAATTCCAATGAGTGCAAGCAAGTATCCGGCAAAACCCACTGAAACTGTTGCACCGCTTATTATTCCGTTTGTTGAAATCAGGAAACCAAGAATTAATCCCGTCTTTTTCCCGAAAGCTTTTCTTGCATAAACATATTCACCACCTGCTTTAGGAAGCATCGAACTTAACTCGGCATATGAGAATGCAGTAAATAATGCAGTGACTGAAGCGATTCCAAAGGCAAGCCAGGTTAAATTTCCTGACCAGCCGGCAACTTTTCCTATTAAAGTATATATGCCCGCACCTAAAATCGATCCGACTCCAAAAAATATGCATTCACCAAGCCCTAATGTTCGCTTTAATTTAGCCATTAATTAACATAAATTTATTTTTAAAACATAACAGTTACATTTATAGTTTATTTCAATCGCTTTCTTCAAGAATAAAAATTTCTTCAACCGGTGTTTCGAAAACCTTTGCCATTTTTAATGCAAGCAATGTTGATGGAATAAACTTCCCTGTTTCAATTGAATTTACTGCCTGACGTGAGACTTTTATTTTTTCCGCAAGCTCTGCCTGAGTCCAATTTTTTTTTGCGCGTTCAACTTTTATTGTGTTTTTCATTTAGTCAGGAATATTTTTTTCTTGTTATCGCAAGACCTATAAAATAAAACACAAACATAAATGGAATGAGGTGCCGGTAGTCCCAATCCTCTTTATTAAGCGTGATAACAAGACTTATCATTCCCAAAGTCATAATTAAAAGTAATCCGAGCGCAAAAGCAATTGCAGATGCCTCAAGATAAATCCGGCGTTGAAGTTCATCCATAAGACTTACATTTTTAATAAAACTAATAATTACCCATACAAAAGCAGCTGATGGCAGCAAGGCAATTATGAGACCGGTTGGATTACCTGCCGCAAATTCTTTTAAAACAGTTCGGCATATAATGTAAATTACAACCCATGTAATTACCGGTATCAGCATTCGTTTTTTAATGGCTGTTCTATTTAGTGTTTCAAAGTTGATGTTGTTCATACTTTTGATTTTTTATTTAAAAGTAAATAGAACATAGCTAAATGTCAAGTATATTTGACTTATAGTCGTATATAATTGCACTAAATTTTATTTAAAATGAAATTTTATTTCAGGATAGTTAATCCAATGAATTAACGTTTTCGCGAATAGCGTCAGTGGTAAGTGGTTTTATAATATAATCTGTTATGTTTTGATTAGTTTTTGCTTTATCTTTATCGTGAGGATTTACCGAAGATGAAAGTATATAAACCTTAACAAGATTTCTAACTTCAGGATTAAATTTTTCAAATTCTTCCATAAACTCCCACCCGTTCATTTCCGGCATGTTAATATCCAAGTAAAGTATAGTATTATTTTTTTCAGCAACGGAAAAAACTTCTTCCAGATACTTTAAGCCTTCTTCCGGGTTTGTAAACGTGCGTATGTATGCCTCAGGAATAGTTTTCTTTATGCTGAGATGACAAAGCTTATTGTTTATCGGGTCATCATCTATTATTATGAAATCTGTTCTTTGCGGCATAAACCTATATTGTGAATTCATATACTATTAACTGGTTCGTTAATCAAAACTGTTTTTTCTTGTTTTTGAGAGTCCTTATTAAAATCAATAATAAATTCCGTTCCAACGTTAACTTCGCTTTTAACAAAAATTGTTCCCTTAAGAGATTCAACCTGAGTTTTTACCATAAATAATCCTATGCCTTTTCCTTCAACATGATTATGGAATCTTTTATATAATCCAAAAACCATTGAGCTCTTTTTATCTAAGTCCATTCCCAAACCGTTGTCCTTAAATATAAGACGAATTTTTTCATCTTTTTTATAGCTTTTTATTTCTATCAGGCAAGGCACGTGCGGTTTCTTATATTTAATACTGTTTGAAATAAGATTGTAAAATATGCTGTACATGTAACTCTTCAAAGTCATCATTTCATCTATTTCTCTGAAATCTGATTTTATCTCAACACTATCCGGGTTTATTAAGTTACCTATGCTCATTGTTACGTCTTTGATTATGCTTGAGAATTTCACAAGCTCGTTTTCCTGTGCAGATTCTTTTTTAATCAATAATATGTTATTCAAATCAAGTATGACTTCATCAAGTTTTTTAACTGAAGTCGAAAGGTCATCGATAATCATCTGGCGTTCTTCTTCATCAAGGTTTAAATCAGTTAGCACATCTGCCGTTCCTTTTATGTTCGCAACAGGAGCGCGAAGATTATGCGAAACAATGTATCCGAACTGCTCAAGGTCTTTGTTATGCTGAATCAAATCTTCAGTAATCTTTGCTCGTTCTAATTCATCTTGTTTACGTTTTGTTATGTCTGTAAGTTTTAAAACTATTCCAAAAATCTTTTCTTTTGTAATGATCGGAAAATATTGCGCATTATACCAAATCTCGATGTTGCCTTTATGATAGCTTAAATCATAATCAACCGTATTTCCATTCAATACATTCTCAAGAGTTGCCACTAACGTTGCTTGCTGGCTCTTGTTAAAATACTCAATGAAATAATCGCTTTCTGTAAGCGCGCGGTGAAGCTGTTTATAAGCAAATTTCTGTGCAGGTTCATTGAACGAAACAAGCCTGAACTCAGGGTCAAGTAATATATATGCGGTATCGGTATTGTTAAAAATAGTATTAAGGTTCGCTTCAGATTTTTTCAGTGATTCTTCATGCATTTTTCGTTCGGTGATATCCTGAATAATTCCAATCACTTTAGGAATCTCATTATCAAAAACCGGTTTGCCCTGAATATTTATAATCTTTGACGCAGCTCTGTTTGTATGAATTCTGCATTCGTGAGTAAACGGCTCGCTCTTCATTATGCATTTAAGAATCAATTGCATAACTTCTTCTTTATCATCGGGATGAATCATGTTGTAAAATATCTCATACCTTGTTGTATTCATATCTGTTCTGCGTCCGAATATCCTCGACATTTCATCCGACCATAAAAACTTATCGGTGTTCATGCAATATTCCCAATTTCCGATTGTTGCAATACGATGAGCTTCCTTTAATCTCTCATTGCTGGCTTTTAAATCTTCACTCATTTCAAGCAAAGCTTCTTTTTGTTTTTCAGCTTCCTGAAGCTTGCCGATTTCAAAGCTTTGTCTTATATGTTCAAGACTTGTGTTTTTAAGATAATAAGCCCAGTACCCGCACAACACAAATACTGCTGTAGCAAGTATTCCGTGAATTACAAACGTCTGCAAAGTCATATATTCAAGCTGTGTAAAATAAATCTGTTCATAACCGGTATATTGCAGATAGCCGAAAACTGCGTGGTGAATGACAACCACAAGCGCAAGCGGAATCTGGAGCTTCCAGTTTTGGTATAAAATAAGAATCGCACTTCCGATAAAAGCAAAGAAATGCATTTCAAACAATCCGTGCATCTGATAAATAAACTGCGCCATGTAAAATCCCAGTATCGTGCTAAGTACATACTGATACAAAGTGGAGTTCGGCAATGCAATTTTAGTTATATAATACGCAACAAGCGACAAGCCTCCGACCCCTATTGCTATGAGCCACGTATCATAATAAAACGCAAGTATTAAACCGATAACGAAATAACTGATTAAAAAATAATTCACCAGCATATCGGCTTTTTTCTTTATCTGGAGTAAAAACTCCTGCGTGTACTTTGCTTGTATGGTATTTTCCATTTAGTGTATGTTTAATTATCCGATGTTGGAATTTCACAGCCGTAGCTCTTTAATGCTGCTTCACTGAATACAGGGTTTGGTGTATTGTTTAAGACAGAGTCAATTGCCATTAAAGCAAAGTTCGTGTTTTTGTCTGTGCAATAACGGCTTCTGTTATAATTTCCTCTGTAATACAATTTATGATTTTTATCTATAATGACTGCCTGTGGAGTTGAATAAACGCCGCACATTTCCGCAAGTTGTTCATCAAAGAAAACAGGGATGTTCAGATTAAGGTCATCCTGAATATCTTCAACAGTATAGTTTTCATCTGTGAGAGCAACTGCTACGAATTTTATTTTATCCTTATATTGTTTGGCAAGAGTTCTGAATTCAGGAATGTTAAACTTTGAACAGGGACAATCGGGATTGAAAAAATGAACGAAGACAGGTTTATCTTCCTTTGAAAGTTCTTCTAAATTATATGAGACATTTTTGACCTGGGAGAGAGATATGAATTCACCGGGTTTGACTTCATGATATCCTTCAGGCACGGGTGTAGGCAGGGTATATTTCAATTCATTTTGCCAGAATAAATATGAAATTGTACCTAATATGAGTGTTAAGCTAAATATGACTAACCCCAGTCTCATTTCACATTCGCTTTGCTTTGATATTTACTTAAAAAAGCAAATTTACTTTAATTTACAAGCAAATCCACACTAATTTACTTGAAATAATTATATGAAGCAATAGGTATTTCATTGTAATCAAAGTAGTATGACTATGATTAAATTTTGACAAATCTATGAATTCCTGATAATTAACAGCTTTATTTTTTTAAAAGCTGCCTTAAGCAAACTAAATGTGATAGCAGAACTACCGGAACGATGAACGCAGGGAGCCAGATGAATGGAAAATATAGAACGCCAATGTTCGGCTGGTTGAATGCGAACATCTGAAAATCAGTTGGAGTCGAAAGCGCGGAGTTGATGATGATGTTGAATAGCAACACGAGACAGATTGCATTCCAGAAAATCAAAAAGCTTTTTCCGAGCTTTTGTTTTGTGTAACCGAAATATGCAACAAGCGGTGCGGTTACACCTGCGAGAATGTCGAAGTTACGACCTTCGAATGTCATGATTTGCGGGACAAGTCCGTTGAGAAACAACAGCAGTAAAATTATTTCAACAGGAATTCTGACTGTATGCAGATACGTCAGCCATTTTCCATCGAACGAATCGAGCAATACCCTGCCTTTGGGAAGCGCGAACAATAAAATAATTGCAAGCATCGGCGGAGCAACCGCGAATATGATTCTCGGAGGAGTTGTAAATAAAATCAGGAAAAATCCGTTGAACGATAAAAACCCAAGGAAGAAAACCCATACTAAACAAACCGCCAGCACCATATTATTTAAATTTGTTCCTTTAAAGAACAACAGCAACGTTGCTAATACCGTGAGGAAGAATAAAATGTTTATGTAAAATGGTAGATTTTCAAGCATGGAAATGGTTTTAATTAAATTTCACTTCAGGTAATCCCATTTCGACTACATATTTCAAAAAATCCCTTCCACGAGTTGTTATGGAAATTTTCTTATTAAGTACATTAACTAATTCTACATTTGATAAAAATTCAATATAATTTTCATAGGGATAAGATTTCAAATTAGGATTTTTAGAAACGGCTTCATCATAGAATGTCTTTACTGAATCTATTGTTTCATTAGTAGCTGAGTTTAAATGACGCAAAAGTTTTATTTGACTTCCAAAGATTGCCTGATAAATATTTCCAAAAAGATATTTTATATAAACAACTTCACTATATTTAAATAACGTATCAATTTTTTCCTTATCATCAGAAATACTATTTAATTCAGTTTCATTTTGAATTGAAGTTTGAAAGAAACTTCTCGTTTCGTCACTAAATAAATTTAAAACTTTTTCTAATTCTTCACTTTTAGAAATTTTACTTAGGCCATCTTTATCAACACTTAGACTAATATCTGTCATTTTATTAGGTAATTCACTTTTTTCCTGAAGTTTTATTTTTTCTTCAACGGAGTCTATAGTTTCTATACCATAATTTCCACCTTTGATTGTTTTAACTCTAGTTATTAAACTTTTAATAGGTTTATAAAAAAGAAAAATAAAAATAATAAATAATATTAAAACCAATAATGGCCAGATAATAATTTGAAGAATTTCCATAAAAAAATTAGTTTGGGCTATTAAGATGTTTAAACTTAATTTATTTATTTTAAAATTACAATGTGAAGTTTGAAATATAACGTTTTCAGCTTTTCTTTTTTGCTGCGGGGAAGAGGACGTTATTGAGGATTAGGCGGTAGCCGGGAGAGTTGCACCTGTCATGTCATCCCAGCGGAAGCTGGGATCCAGGCAAGAATTAGTTAGAATTATTATATTGTATATTCAAAAATATTGCGATAGGAAGTTTTTATGATTCTGACATTATTCCTTTTGAATTATTTATCCCTAGATTCCTGCTTTCGCAGGAAAGACAACTGAAAGTAAATCCTCGCCTGCGCGGGAATGACAAAACTCAAACTTTTTGAATATTTATCCCTAGATTCCTGCTTTCGTAGGAAAGACAAATGGCAAGTTAAGTCTTCAGCTTTTTCTTCTTCGCTGCGGGAAAGAGGACGTTATTGAGTATAAGGCGGTAGCCGGGAGAGTTGCGGAATTGCTCGAGTTCGGTTTTGGGGTCGCCGACGGCGTGCTGGTAGTCTTCAGGGTCGTGTCCGGCAAAGAACGTGAACGTTCCCCTGCCGTAGTTTCCATGAACGTAACGGACAATGTCGGTGCCTTCGTTCATTGCAAGAACGGTTACATTTTTTTTGAGCATGCTTTTTCTGAAGCCGGAAGTCTGACCGAGAAATCCGCTCACAAGCGAAGTGTGGTCTTGTGTAAGCATCGAAGGAACGGGGTCGATCTTCGCGGAGAAATCAACAAGCTTCATGTAATCGCTGTACTGCCCCATCATCAGAATTTCATTCGTGGGGTCGATATCGGAGTATTCATACACATATGGGTTAAGCTCGATTTTGTAATTCTCGAACGCAATGCCCTGAGAAAAATCAAGCTTGTCATTTGCCGCAGGATCGAACGGATCACCGTCATACATCGCATCGGCAATGTCGGTGCCCTCGGTTGCAAGAGAAATATCAAACGTATCGGTTGCAGAACACATCGTGAACAAAAATCCGCCATTGGCAATAAACTCTTTAAGCTTTTTCACGACTGCGCGCTTTAAAGTAGAAACTTTCTGAAAGCCAAGTTTTCGCGCCATCGTTTCGTTAATCTGCTTTTGCTCGAGATACCACGGCGATGAACCGAACGTTCCGAAAAATTTTCCATACTGCCCGGTAAAATCTTCATGATGCAGATGAAGCCAGTCGTAATTTTTAAGCTTGTCCTGTAAAACTTCCTCATCCCATAGCTTCTCATAAGGAATTTCGGCATAGTCAAGCGCAAGCTGAACGGCATCATCCCACGGAAGCGCATTCGGCGGAACATAAACGGCAATCTTCGCAACTTTTTCGAGACGCACGACGTCCATATTTTTGGTTTCATCTTTCACGTCGGCATAAAGCTGCGCGGTTGCGGTGCCATCAAGCGGCTCGAAGTAAACGCCCTTTTGACTGCATTCATCTGCAAGCGCAGAAGAATAATCAAAAAGAAACGACCCTCCGCGATAGTTCAGAAGCCAGTCAAGCTCACGGTTATTCAGCAAATGCCGATAAGCGATGCCGTATGCTTTGAGGTGATTTGTCTGCTCCATCTCCATGGGAATGAGCAATTTGTTCTGCGCGAACAGATTTGAAGACGCGGATAGGAATATAATTTGGATGAGAAAAAATATATTTTTACTACTGAGTTTCAAAGTCTGTAAAGTTCTTAAAGTTTATAAAGTTAAAAACGTAAAACGGCAAACGTAAAATAAAAACGTCTAAATTGTTTTACGTTTTACATTTTACGTTTTATGAGAATATTAGCCATAGAGACATCTTGCGATGAAACATCTGTTTCAATATTAGAAAATAAAAAGATACTTTCAAATGTAATATCTTCACAGTTATTTCACTCCGAGTGGGGCGGAGTTGTTCCCGAAATTGCCAGCCGAGAGCATTTAAAAAACATTGTTTTAGTTACAAATAAAGCGTTGAATAAAGCTCAGGTTTCTATGAATGACATAGAGATTGTTGCTGCTGCTTCAGAGCCGGGATTAATTGGAGCATTGCTTGTGGGATTAAATTATGCAAAAGCAATTGCTGTGAGCAAAAATATTCCTTTTGTGCCGGTGAATCATATTCAGGCGCATTTGTATTCACCGTTTATCGAACATAATATTGAATTTCCTTATCTGTGCCTGATTGTTTCAGGAGGGCATACATTACTTGTGAAAGTCGATGATTTTTTTCAACATACGATTTTAGGCACTACGCTTGATGATGCGGCGGGCGAGGCATTCGACAAAGGCGCAAAGATGCTCGGTCTTGGATATCCCGGCGGACCGATGATTGACAAGCTTGCAAAAACAGGTGATAAGAATTTTCATAAATTCCCTATTTCGGTTACGAAAGATAATGAGTTTGATTTTTCCTTCTCGGGAATTAAAACTGCTCTTATGTATTATCTTAAAAAGCTCCGCGATGAAGATAAAGATGAGACTTTTTTAAACGACATCTGCGCTTCATATCAGGAAGCAATCGTTAAAATGTTGTTCAATAAAACTTTATCTGCAGCCAAGGAATATAAAATCAAAAATATAGCGATTGCCGGAGGCGTATCGGCGAACTCAAGATTAAAAGAAAAATTTGATGAATTGAACAAATCGGGTTATAATGTGCAAATACCCTCCATTCAGTTCACGATGGACAATGCCGCGATGATTGGAATAACCGCATATTTTAGGTATGAAAATTCGAAAAATAAGAGTTATTTTTACAGAGAGAGTTTAAATCACAGTGCAAAAGCAAGATTGGATTATGTTAATTTTTAACTTAAAAAATAAATGAAAGTTAAAAAACTGAATTTATTCACCAATAATCTCACATCCCAAAAACATTTCTATTGCGATACACTCAGCATTCCATTGAACTTTGAATCTGAAACAGAAATTTCACTTAAAATCGGAGACTCCGAACTGATTTTCACACACACCGATAACAAACATAGGAATTATCATTTTGCAATTAACATTCCTTTCAATCAAGTGAGTGAAGCTTACGACTGGCTTAAATCAAAAACAAAAATACTTCCTTTTCACGATAAAGAAATTGTAGATTTCAAAAATTGGAATGCAGAGTCAATTTATTTTTACGACATGAACAATAACATCGTTGAACTGATTGCAAGAAAAAATCTGGGAATTGTCAGCAATAATAAATTTGACGGGAAAAATTTTTTAAGCATCAGCGAAGTCGGCTTGCCGGTATTTCATCTAAAAGCAACCATTGAATATCTTAAACTTAATTTTGATTTACCCGTTTTCGATTGCGACTATGAGCGGTTTTGCGCTGTCGGCGATGAAGAAGGAATGTTTATCGTAATAGATTCAAAAGAGAAAAAATGGATTCCAAACGATGACGATGCTTATCCGCATGAATTCATTGTTGAGTTTGAAAATAATGGGATGGATTATAATCTCAACTTCGAGCAATAAACACTAATGTTACTTTCTTTTCAAAGATGAAAAGAAAGTAACCAAAGAAAAATCTTTCGCTTTTGAAAAATCTCCTAAATTTTTTAAATATTTGCTGCAAAATTCAAACTCGTCGCAAGCTCCTCAAACAGCGAATTTTGCTTAACACAAATATTTAAAAATTCTTAACGGTGATTTTTCAAAGGCGGTTTTGCAAATAAATACCTTTAAACCAAAAAGCCGATTTTAAATATCGGCTTTTGTGTTATAACTATAAAGAATAGAAAAATTTATTGTATTATTCTCATTCCGTGGCTCATTCTTTCAAAATACCATGAACCGTTTTTGAACGGCCTGATATGAACACCGCAAGGAATATGCTTGCCGTTGGCATCCACAACTTCACTCCCGTGACTGTCAATAATCAAAGGAACATTATCGGGTGAATTTCCTATTGAGCCAACCCAGATTACAACATGCGAAACTCCTCCTTTCCATGTTCTTATGAAAAGCAAATCACCAGGCTGGAAAGTACTTACAAAGTCCTCGTATGTTGCTGGACGGCTTATTCTCTGTGCGGAATGAATAATTCCCCTGCTCTCCGCGCTTAAATTAAAGTCCTTCGATTGCTTCACCGTGTTGCTTACAAGCTTCACACCAAGTCCGATGTTATAAACAAATGCAGTGAAATTACTGCAGTCAAAACCTTTTCCGTTTTTATGCATGCAAGTTTTACTCCATTTAAAATCGGCAGGAGGGTCCCAGTAAGGAACGTGATGGTGCTGGTAACCGTATCCGATATATGTTTCCGCTACAGCAATAATACGCTGGCGAATCCAATCAATTGATTTGCCGTTTATTATCTCAGGATAAGAATAATGAGTCGCTTGCGGACCCCACGTGCTGTTTTTCCATCCTGAAGAATACCATTTTGAATAAGGAATACTTGCTGATTTTTCGGGATTGCCTCGTTCGGTATGTAATATATCATAAAGAAGCGAATCTGTTGAGTATGAAAAGTTAATCGAATAAGGCGAGATGTAACCGCTTTGGGCTAAAGTTAAATTGGCATTGAATATGCCAATGAAAGCAGCAACAAAAATGAAACCAAATTTAGAAAAATATTTCATCCGTAATAGTAAATGAGTTTATATGATGAGATAATTTAAGAAAAGGTTTGCTTCTTTTATATAAACAATTAATTACCTTTACAAAAAAAAATGCCGTTCCCTCTTTCGAAGGAACGGCATTCGGTTGTAATAACCACCAAATTTATTTGATTAACGACATCTTTTTGGTTTCGGTATAATTTCCGGCAGTTAATCTGTAGAAATAAACACCGCTGTTTAAATTCTTTCCATCGAAAGTATATTCGTAAGTACCTGCATTTAAGTTTCCATTAACCAGAAGTGCAATTTCTTTTCCTGTCATATCATAAACTGCAAGTTTCACATTTTGTGACTGAGGAATTGCAAAATTTATCTTTGTTGAAGGATTGAACGGATTAGGATAATTCTGTGATAAATTGAATTTTTCAGGAACTTCTGAATTATGATTTGTAATTCCGACACTTGCCATATTCGACATGAAAGCTGCAGCAGTTGCAGACGTTCCGATTTCACCTACTATAAATCCGTTTGTAATTATCGGAGTTGATACTCCATATAAATGACGGGTTGTGAAAGGCATTGTAGTTTGTAATGCCCAGGTTAATCCACCATCGTGAGATGTAAGGATAGTTCCGTTATCACCTACAGCAACAACAGTGAAATCAATGCCATTAAATGCTGCATCAACTTTTCTTAAATGTTCTGCAGTTGCGAAATGGTTAATTCGAGTCCAGCTATGCCCGGCATTTGTTGAACGAAGAACTGTTCCGTTATTTCCAACAATAATTGCAGTTGTGGGAGTAAGGAATTTCACAGAATTCAGGTAATCAAATATTCCCTGATTTTGTAAATTTCTCTGTGTCCAGTTAGTTCCAAAGTTTGTTGTTCTGTATAATCTTCCGTCAACACAAGTAATAATAGCAGTTCCATCAACGAAATAATCAGGAGATGGATCCAAGCTGTTCATTGTATAAGGAATCTGTGTTACAGGAGGATTCCATACCCCGGGTGAAGGGGAAATGTAAAACGCTCCATTGTATCCGACAGCCCATATAGAACCGCCTACAAGTTTAACACAGTTCAAATGAATATCATTTGCCAAACTCATATCAGTCCAGGTAGTTCCGTTATCAATTGTAAGATAAGCTGCTCCATAAGAACCAACTGCAAAAGCACTTCCAAAACCATATTGGTCAATTGATTTGAACCATTTGCCCGGAACGGTGTGAACAACTTCCCAATTTGCAGCTGCATCACCTGTCTTTAAGATAGAGCCCTGCTCACCGCAAGCAAATCCATTGAAGTTTCCAAAAAAGCTTACATCATATAAAGTGTAAGGAAAGTTTGTATTAAATTCTGTCCATTGAGATTGAGCAGAACTAACTCCCAGCAAGAATATGAATACAATAAGTA
Organism: Ignavibacteria bacterium; assembly: GCA_036262055.1. Lineage (NCBI taxonomy): Bacteria > Pseudomonadati > Ignavibacteriota > Ignavibacteria > Ignavibacteria bacterium. Next base: position 1,823 of record DATAJP010000003.1, on the reverse strand, counting down.
GAATTTTTTTCATAGCAGTATGTTTATGTTACTTCAGGGTGAGTTTTTTAAATTTTAGTAGCTCAATCTAAAAATAATTTATTAAAATATCAATTCTTTAAAGTAATATTTCCATTAAAAAAACTTTTATTTGCAGTTGATAATTTAATATCAATTGTTTTTATAACTAAAATATAGTCTAATTACTAATGTTTTCTTAATTTTATTGTATTTTAACTATAAAAAAGCCCGTTTAACGGGCTTTCTTATTAACTATCTTATAAAAAAAAAGAGGTTACTTTATAAGCATCATTTTTTTTACTTCACTAAAGTTGTCTGAGATTAGTTTATAATAATAAATCCCGCTTGCCAGATTATTGGCATTAAATTTAAATTTGTATTTCCCTTCGGGAAGAGTTTCATTAACTAATTCAGAAACTATTTTTCCGTTTATATCATAAACAAATAATTTCACATCTGACCTTTGACCTTTGACAGTGAATTCAATGGTTGTAGATGGATTAAACGGATTTGGATAATTTTGCTTTAAATCAAAATTCTTCACTTGTTGCGGTTCATAAGTGATAGATGTCGTTCCTGCTGTTTTAAAAGTAATTCTTCTCGGAGCAATACCGGTTGCAAATGTCTGCTCAAGTCCACCTGCAATACCGTATATATTCACTGCTCCGTTAATTGTGAAATTCTTCGCATCCATTACGTAATGCTTGCCGTTTGTATAATCAAAATTGTATCCGTAAAAATAAACCGCTGCCGGATTTGGATTATTGATGATATGCGTAACGGTGCGCGACGATAAATTTAACCTTGTTATTCCATTTATGTAATTAATGTAATAAATGTTATCCGAATTTCTATCTACAGCTATGTCTTTATCAAAACCATTTTCAGCTGCAAATGAGTCAAGTTTCTGATGAGTAACAGGGTCAACTTTATAAATTTTCCCCTGACCGCCCGGACACCCTATCAAAAGTTTGTTATCATTTGTAAGAGCAAGGGATGAAGGGTCTTTAGTGACATTAATAGTCGCTATAACGGAATCCGTTAATGTATTTATAACCGAAACCGTTGAATCGCTTGCTCCGCCAAACTCGCTTGTGTTGCACACAAAAACTTTATTATTATACGCAATGATTTCCTGAGGATATGCACCAACGGTTATTGTTTTTACAGTATTGAAATTATTTATATCAAGGACAATTACCTGATGAGCAGAGCCATTAGTTGTATAAATTTTGCCATTTGAAATTGCAAGCGAATATGGATTAGTTCCGAATGTACGCGAATTAATAACCGTTCCGTTTGTATCAAGCTTATAGATTTTTCCCTGACCGCCAAAGCTCCCCTGCTCAAGCACATATAAAAAGTTTTCATGATAGACTAATCCATCGGAATACAATCCAAGATTACCGGGTGAAAAAACACTCGCAGTAAAATTATTATCCGGAATTGAATACATAGACAACCTTGAGGAACCTGCCGAGAAACCGCCCTCAGAAAGAATGTATGCTTTTCTTATTTGAGCGAAAGAATGATCGGTAAACAAAAATGCAAATATTAAAAAACCCAGAACTAATGGAAAATATTTTTTCATAATGAATATTTAAGATTAAAAGTTAATAGATAATTTCTGAGTGGAAGAGGATAACCTGATATAAGCTGGTAATCCGTATTTGTAAGATTATTAAATTCAAATTTTATTTGTCCATGAACATTTTCAAGGATTAAATCATAAAATATGTTTCCGTCGATAACCGATGCAGGTTTTAATGCATTAAGGTTTTCAGAATCCGAAAATCTTCTGCCGAAGTATGAATAAAAGAAAT